>DATASG010000145.1:0-9907 GCA_036269295.1 Vicinamibacterales bacterium
GACCAGGTCGAGCTGCAGCCTGGCGGCATCGAGCTGCCGCTCAAGCCGATGCTCGGCTGCATCGGCGTCGCGCCGGCGCGCAAGGAGGCGATCGCGACCAGCGTGCCCGGCGCCTTCGGCGGCAACATGGACTACGCGTCGATGGGGGCCGGGGTCAAGCTGATGCTGCCGGTCAACGAACCGGGGGCGCTGCTGTTTCTCGGAGACGGCCACGCGCGCATGGGGGAGGGAGAGGTTGTCGGCACCGGCCTCGAAACGTCAATGGACGTGGAGTTCAGCGTCGCGCTGGTCAAGAAGAAGGCGATAGGCTGGCCGCGGCTCGAGACCGACACGCACGTAATGGTGCTCGGCAGCGCGCGTCCGCTGCTGGAGGCGTTCCAACAGGCCACGACCGAACTGCAGCGATGGCTGATGGCCGACTACGGCCTGACCGAGCGCGGCGCGCAGATCCTGATGGGCCAAGCGGCGGAGTACGAGATCGCGAACGTGGTCGATCCAAACTTCACGGTGGTGGCGAAGATCCGAAAGGCGATGGTCCCGAAGCACTAACTTTCCCGGCGACGAAATAGCCGCGGCGCGCGGTGACGTCAGCCCCCCTGCGCGTCAGCTTCACCTTCAGCTCGTGCCACCCTGGCTGGCGCACGCCGCGCGGCGTGAAGGTCAACAGGTAACGCGCCCGCATCTCGTCGAGCGCCCTGGTGAAAAGATCCTGCAGCTGGCGATCCGAGGTTGCCGACCAGCTGCGCCCTCCGGAGATCTGGGTCAGCTTATCCAGAAACGCATCCGACTCCAGCCGCACCGCGTGAATGACGACGCCGGCGCGCCGTGCGGAGTCGATCGCGGCGTCCTCGGTCAGCCAGCTGGCGGTATCGTGGCCGTCGGTGAAAACCAGCACCAGCGGCCGCGTCCGGTCGTCTGGCTGGAGCTGCAACGCCAGGTGGACCGCGTCGCGCAACGAGGTGGCGCCGGTGCCGGTCATCGCGCCGATCGCGGCGCGGATCGATGCCATGTCTCCGGTCATCGGGACGCGCAGATCGACGGCGTGCGAGAACGTGACCAGCGCCGCGCGATCCCCGGCGTGGAGCGCCGCGATCAGGCCGTTGCCGGCCTGCACCAGGTGCTGCAGCCTTTCGCCGGCGACGCTCTGGCTGGTGTCCAGGACCATCGTGACGCTGAGGGCCAGCTGTTCGAGCGTGACGCTCTCGACTTCTTGAGCGACCCCGCTGTCGGTGAGGGCGAAGTCGCGCGCCGTCAGGCCGGTTACCGGCACGCCGCCGCGGGTCACCGAGACGTCGAGCTGTACCACCTCCACCCCGCTGCGGAACGTCATCTGCGGCACCGAGGTGGCCTGCGCGGCAAGCAGGGCAACGATCACGAATCTCATTGCGGCCGCCTCACCTGGTCGCGGAGCCAGTAGAGGCTCTCGCGGTCAAACCCGATGCGATGGTCCCACCACGGGTCGTCCGCGGCGATTTTCTCGAGCTGCAAACCGGCGAGCGCGAGCTGCCTGGCGCGGCCGTCGTGGCCAAGTGCCTGCTCGACACGGCTGAGCGCGACGTACGGCGTCTGGAAATCCGGGCCGGCGGTCCGGGCGTGCTCGTATTCCCGGAGCGCGTCGACCAGACGGTTCTCGCGCTCGGCGAGCCCGCCCAGAAACATGTAGGCCAGGTAGCGGACGCTGTCGTCCTGGGCATCGCGGATCGCGGCGGCGAGGTCGTCCTTCGCGCGCGCGTCGGCGAGGAAGAAGCGCACCCAGCCCATATGCAAGTGGGCCTCCGCGTTGTGGCCGTCGATCGACAGCGCTCGCAGGTAGTGGTTGGTCGCAGTCTTCATCGCCTCTTCGACCCTCGACCGGTTGTTGGCGCTGTAGCCGGTGCCGCGCCGCCAGTCGGGCACGAGATTCTTTCGCACCGCGACCTCGACCATGATGCCGCGGGCCACGTGGAGACCCGCGTCCTCGGGAAACCGATCGAGTCCCCGTTGTACGTGCTCCGACGCCTGTGGCAGGAGCTCGGCAGACGTGTAGACGCTGGCCACGAAGCGGAACCAGCGCCGAACCAACGGCTCAAGACGCTGGCGCTGGCCGATGCGCGCGCTGGCGACACTCAACGAGGCTTGCGCCTTGTTCAAGTGAAAGCGGGCCGAGTCCGGGTCCGTGTCGATGATGCTGTTGGCGAGTTCCGTGTGGAGGATGGCCGCGGCCACCAGATCGCGGGGGCTCGCGGTAAGCGCGGCGGTGGTCGCAGCCGCGGTGAGATCGTCTTGTCTCCACTTCGCGAGACGAGCCGTCGCGTCGTCTCCCTGACCGGCTGCATACTCGCGCGCCAGGGCCAAATACAATTCGACGTTTTGGGCGCGGGCCGGCGACGCAAGCGCCATGACCACCAGCGCCGCGGCGCCACGGCGGATCATGGCGTCGCGCCTGACACGAGCGGAGGGCTGCTCGCGTGCCACGCTCTTGCTATCGCTGTACGGTACCTTGCGCGCGATCGAGCGGCAGCTGCGCGGTCTCCCACGCGGCCAGCCCGCCGGCGATCTCGCTGACCTGGGTAAACCCCTGCTGCTGCAGCAGGCTCACGGCGATCGACGAGCGATAGCCGCCCGCGCAGTACACCAGGAGCGGACGATCCCGCGGCAACTCGCCGGCCCGATCGGCGAGATGATTGAGCGGGACGCTCACGCTGCCAGGCACCGCCTTCTGCGCACGCTCGCCTGGCGCGCGGACGTCCACCGCCAACGCGAGGCCGGCGTCGAGACGTTGCGCAGCCAGCGGCGCGCTGATCCGTTCCGTCACGACCGTCAGGTCCGGGCGCGCCTCGAGGCTTTCCAAACCGCCCTGCAGATAACCGACGATGTGATCGAAGCCGATCCGGCCGAGACGAGTCGCGGCCTCGTGCTCACGACCCGGGTCGGCGATGATGACGATTGGGTGAGCGTGGCTGAGAATGGTGCCGGCCCACGTGGCGTACTGTCCGCCGAGCCCGACATTGAGGCTTCCCGCCAGGTGCGCGGCCGCGAACTCCGCCGGGTCGCGGGTGTCGAGGATCTGCGCCCCCACGTCGCGCAGCGCCAGCAGGTGATCGAGCGTCAACGGGTTGACCTCCCGCCCCAGCGTTTCGTCCAATGTCGGACGCTCCTTGCTGTTCAGCACGGCGTCGTAGGTGAAGTAGGCGGGCGCGTCCGGCTGGTCCGCGGTCACGAGCTCGACGAACGCCTGCCTGGTCATCGGCTGCAGCGCGTAGTTCGAGCGGCGCTGCTCGCCGATCGTCGACACGGTTTCGCGGCCGATCGCCTTGCCGCACAGCGACCCGGCGCCGTGAGCGGGGTAGACGAGGCTGGCGTCCGGCAGCGTCAGCAGCTTGGTGCGGAGCGAGTCGTAGAGCAGGCTGCCGAGGTCGTTCGCCGACCACCCGAGCGCGGCGCGGAGATCGGGACGGCCAACGTCGCCGACAAACAGCGTGTCGCCGGTCAGCACAGCGTGCGGGAGGGTGTCGCTCAGTTTCAGGTCGTAGACCGCGATGGAAATCGATTCCGGGGTGTGCCCTGGCGTTTCGATCGCCTGCAGCCGCACGTCTCCGATCTCGATCCGCTGGCCGTCCGCCAGCGGCGTGAACGCGTACTCCGCCCTGGCCGGCGCGCCGAGATAGATGCGCGCGCCGACGCGATCGCGCAGCTCGAGATGGCCGGCGATGAAGTCGGCGTGGAAGTGGGTGAGGATCACGTGGGCGATGCGGAGCCCGTGCTGCTCGGCGAACGACAGATACTGCTGGATGTCGCGCTGCGGGTCGACGACCGCGGCGACGGCCGACGCCTCGTCGCCGACGAGATACGACGCATGCGCGAGGCAGTTCAGGTAAAACTGATGGAGGATCATGCGCTGGAATTCGCGACTCCGTTTTGACCATGCTGCAGCGCGTGCCTCGGCGGTACCGCTTCGATCGAGGCCGCAACAGGCACGCAAGAACGAGCCAGCCTTGGGGCAAGTATACACGCAGCGTTTCAGCAGCCGCGACGTGGGTTTACTGCCGCGCGGTGATGATCAGGATGTGCGCGGCGGAGTTGGGCGACTGGAGGAGGTCGATGCCGCCGGACATCAGCGCGGTTCCGGTCGCGGTGCCGAGGTCGCCCGTGTCGACCGACTGTATCTGGTAGGTCGTGTCCGGCACGAGGTCGGTGGGCTTGACGTTGATCTGCCCCACGCCGCCGTTCGACTGCACCGCGCTCAGCACGATCTGATCGTGTGCGGCGGTGCTCTCCTGAAGGACGTCCCATGGCGGCCCATCTTCGGCCTCGGCCTGAGGGGTCAACAGCGATCCCGCGGCGACGCTGATCGTCGCCCGCACGGCCTTGTAGATATCGATCTCGTGACCCATGCTGGCGTTCTCACCATCGGTGAATCCGTCACCGCGGAAACAGAGTCCCAGCGCGCCGCCCATGCGGCTGCGGAAGTACAGCGGCACGTCCGGCGGGTCGTGCAGCGGCTCGGTGTCGTGGTCGGTCACAAACGACAGCAGGTAGGCGGGTGGAAATACCGCGCTCAGGCCCTGCAGGTTGTGGCGCACATGCACGGAGGGCGCGGTGCGGTCGTCCATCCAGGCGACGTCGGTGAAGCGAAGCATGCCGACGTCGAGCCGATTGCCGCCCCCTGAGACGTTCTCGATCAGCAGATCCGGGTAGCGTGCGCGCAGCTGAGACAACATGTCGTAGAGCCCGCTCGTGTGCGCGAAATTGCCATCGGTCGCGCCGTGACCGTGCCCCTCGCGATCGCAGTTGATGAACATGTTGTTGTCCCACTTCAGGTAGTCGGGCTGGACGTCGTCGATCAACGCCGTCAGGTGGTCCATCAGCCACTGGCGGGCCGCGGCATTGGCGAGGCAGATCTGCCCGGCGTGATCCGAGCCGTACTGTCCGCCTTCGGTCGCCAGCCACGTCTCCTCGACGCCGGGCGCGCCGACCAGCGACAGGTTCACGCGCTCGGGCTCCACCCACAGCCCGAAGCGCAGCCCGAGGCCGTGCGCGTACTCGCGCAGCGGAGCCAGGCCGTTGGGAAAACGCGCGGGATCAGCAGCCCAGCCGCCGAGCCCGGCGTCGAAATCGAAGGGCCCGGCGGCACCCGTTCCTGCGTACCAGCCGGCGTCGATTACGAACAGCTCGACGCCAAGCGCCGCGGCCCGATCCATCTCCGCGCGCATCGACGGCTCGTCGATCTCGGTGCCGTAGGCGAACCAGGTGTTGTAAGTGACCAGCGGCAGGATTGGACGCCCGCCTCGGATGCCGTCCAGGACATAGGAACGAAGGGCGGCGGTGCCTTCGGCCACGCCGCCGGGAACGATGCCAAACACGACATGCGGGCCGTCGACAGCCGTGCTGACGCTGGTCGACATCGACGCGAGGCCGACGGCGATGGTGGTGCCCGCGCCGGTCGGGTTGAACGCCGCCGACCAGGCCCCCGACCACATCAGCGCGGCGTAAAACTCGTCGCGCGCGCCGTCGATGGAAAACCAGGGCACGGTTGTTTCGGACGCTCGGTGCGTCGCGCCGAGCGCCAACGGCTGACCAGCGGTCAACCGCCGGTCCTGAAGCGTGAAGGCGGAGTCATTCGGCACGTCCGCGTTATCGCCCTGGAGTCCGGTCAGCCAATGGACGACGCCGTTCGGGACTGCGATCTGCAACGCGTTCAGATCCGCCACCGAGGCGCCGGCGCCCTGATAGGTCATCCACGCTTCGAATGACGGCGACCCCGGCACGATCGCGTAATGCCGCGTCAGCGTGAGGTTGCCGGCCTGGAAGCCGAACGTTGCGTCGAGCTGCAACGTGTTGCCGTGGGTGACGACGGCGACCTGGCGGTAGGTGAAGCCGGCCGGCCGGCTCCCGAACGCCAACGTCCTTCTCCCGATGTTCACGACGCTATCGGCGGCCACGCTCGCGTTCCAGATCGTGCCGGACGCCGACAGCAGGCTGACGATGGCAAAGTCGCGTGAGGGATCGAGCGCCAGCGTCAGCGACGCGCCGGCTGTGGCCAGCGTCCAAGTGCCTGCGGCCGCGTCGTGCGAAATGGACGCGTCACCCTGCTGCGCGACGGCCGTTGCCGCCTCAGCAGGCACGCTGGTGACCAGCGCTCCGACAATCAAGACCGCGAGGAGCCAGCCTGTCGACAGTCGTGGCATGCAGATGACGCGCTGGCCCACTGCATGGATTGGACCATTGGTCCGCCGGAAAGTTACAGCGGCTTGGCGCAGTGTTGTCGTACGAAGAGGGCAGTGGCATCATCGCATTCGCGACACCGACCACTTTCGAGTACGCGATCTGTTAGCATCCGCTTATGCGAGCTTCACGGCATTTTTTGTCTCTCGTGTTCCTCATTGGCGCGACGTGGCTGGTCGCTCGACCGTCGGCCCAACGGCCTCGCTTCGACGTGGTCATCGCCAACGGGCGGATTGTCGACGGCACCGGCGCGCCCTGGTTCCGCGGCGACATCGGCATCGCCGGCGACCGCATCACCGCGATTGGCGCGCTTGGAGACGCGACTGCCGGCGTCAAGGTGGACGCGACCAACCTGGTGGTGGCGCCGGGATTCATCGACCTGTTGGGGCAGTCCGAGTTCAACGTGCTGGTCGACGGCCGCGCGGCCAGCAAGATTCTCCAGGGTGTGACGACGGAGGTGACCGGCGAAGGGTCGTCGATTGCGCCGGTCAACGATCGTCTGATCGCCGAAGGGTCGGCCAACGCGAAGCATTTCGGCGTGGCGCAGGATTGGCGCACGCTCGCCGACTATTTCAAGCGGCTCGAGGAGCGATCGCACACCGCCCTCAATGTCGCGACCTTTGTCGGCGCCGGCAGCATCCGCAACTACGTCATCGGCAAGGATGATCGCCCGGCGACACCAACGGAGCTGGAGCGCATGAAACAGCTGGTCGCCGAGGCGATGCAGCAGGGTGCGCTGGGCCTGAGCACGTCGCTCCAGTACGTGCCCGATCGGTTTGCATCGACCGACGAGATCGTCGAACTCGCCAAGGTCGCGGCACGCCAGGGCGGCGTCTACTTCACGCACCAGCGGTCGGAGAGCGCGCGGATCTTCGAGTCGCTCGACGAGGTCTTTTCGATCGCCGAACGGGCGAGCATCGCGGCGGAGATCTGGCATCTGAAGACGGCCTACAAGGCGAACTTCGGCCGGATGCCGGAGGTGCTGCGGCGCATCGAAGCGGCTCGAGCGCGCGGCCTCGACGTGACGGCGAACCAGTATCCCTACACGCGCGCGTCGAACGGCCTCGACTCCTGTCTGCCGCTGTGGGCGCGCGAGGGCGGGCTCGAGAAAACACTGCCGCGGCTGACCGATCCGGCGACGCGGGAGCGGATCAAGAAGGACATGGACGACCCGAACGCGGTGACCTGGGAGAACCAGTGGTATGGCGCCGGTGGCGGCGACGGCGTGATGCTGTCATCGGTGCTGAATCGCGACCTGGCAAAATACGAAGGCATGACCTTGACCCAGATCGGCAAAGCGATGGGGAAGGATCCGCGCGACGCCGTGATCGATCTGGTCATCGCCGATCGCGGCGAGAGCTCGGTCATCACCTCGATCATGGACGAGGACGATGTCCGTACCGCGTTGAGGCACCCGCTGGTGGGCGTCGGCACCGACTCTGGCGCCCAGGCGGAGGACGGCCGACTCTCCGAGTCCAAATCGCACCCGCGCGCGTGGGGGTCGTTCCCGCGGATCCTGGGCCGTTACGTCCGCGACGAGCATCTGCTGACGCTCGAGGAGGCGATTCGCAAGATGACCTCGAAGGCCGCCGGCCGCGTGCACCTGAGCGATCGCGGACTGCTGCGTCCGGGGATGATGGCGGACATCACCGTGTTCGACCCGGCGACGATCCGTGACGTCTCGACGTTCGACGACCCGAAGCACTACGCCACCGGCGTGCGCCACGTCTTCGTCAACGGCAAGCGGGTGGTGGGCGACGGCGCGATCACATCCGAGCGACCGGGTCGGCCGCTGCGCCCGGTCGTCGTTGGCCGTTAGTCATCAGTCGCCAGTCAGCAGCCGTCAGTCGACAGTCGATGCCCGTCTGGCTCCTTGACCTGTTTGCGCGCTACGGATACGCGGTGGTGTTCGCCGGCGTATTCCTGGAGAACACCGGCCTGCCGGTGCCAGGGGAGACGGCGCTGCTGGCCGGCTCGGCGCTGGCCAACTTCGGTCAGCTGTCGCTCGCGTGGGTGATCGCGACCGCGATCACCGCGGCGATTCTCGGCGACAACCTGGGCTTCTTCATCGGCCGGCGCGGCGGGCGGCGGCTCGCCGAACGGCACGGATGGCGCATCGGCCTCACACCCGAGCGGCTGCTCGAGTTCGACCGCTTTTTCCTGCGTCATGGCCCGAAGGCCGTCTTCGCCGCCCGCTTCATCACCGGCCTGCGCGTCGTGGGTGCGGTGCTGGCCGGCGGCAGCGGGATGAAGTGGCCGCAGTTCCTGTTCTTCAACGCGACCGGCGCGGTGGTCTGGTGCACGGTCATCGCGTCCGCGGGCTACTCGCTGGCCCACAGCTGGGCGACGCTCGAGCGCTGGGTCGGCGGCAGCGGGCTGATGGGGCTCGCGCTCGTCGCCGCGATTGGTATCATCGGATGGCTGCGCGCGCGGCGAAACCGTTACCCGTGATCACACTGGCCTCCGGGCTCTCGTATCTCGACCTGCATTTCTGTGGCGTCGACGGCGTCATTGCCTCGGTCATCCTGCAGGGCCCTGGAGGCGTGGCGATCCTCGATCCCGGGCCATCGAGCACGCTCCCAGCGCTGCGCGCGGGTCTCGAGCGGGCGGGCATCGCGCTGACCGATGTCCGCAGCATCCTGCTCACCCACATCCACCTCGACCATGCCGGCGCCACCGGGACGCTGGTGCGCGAGAACCCGGCGATCCAGGTCTACGTGCACGAGAAGGGCGCGCCGCACATGGCCGATCCCTCCAAGCTCGTCGCGAGCGCGACGCGGCTGTGGGGTGACGAGATGGATCGGCTGTGGGGAGAAGTGCGGCCGGTGCCGACGGAGAACCTGAGGATCCTCGGTGGCGGCGAGCGGATGGCTGCCGGCGGCCGCGAGCTGCACGTCGCCTACACGCCCGGGCACGCCTCGCATCACGTCAGCTACTTCAGCGCCGACACCGGCATCGCTTTCGTCGGCGACACCGCCGGCGTGCGGCTGCAGGCCGGGCAGTTCGTCATGCCGGCGACGCCGCCGCCCGACGTCGATCTCGAGGCGTGGCGCGACAGCTTCGCGCGCATCAGCGCCTGGCACCCCGAGACGCTGTTCATCACCCACTACGGCCCGTTCGCGCCAGTGGCGGCGCACCTCACGGAGATGGCGGATCACCTCGAGCTGACCAGCGCCCTGGTCAAGGCGTCGCTCGCGCGCTCGGGGGCCGACGCGGAGCGGGAGGCGTGGTTCACAGGCGAACTCCGCCGCGAGCTGCGGCGCCGCATGTCGGAACCAGACGCGCACGCGTACGAGGTTGCGGGGCGGTTCGATCTCAGCTGGCTCGGACTGGCTCGATACTGGAAAAGAAGAATTAGGAATTAGGAATTTGGAATCTGGAATGCGCGTCCGAATTCAGAACGCTGGTCCGAATTCCAAATTCCAAATTCCAATTCTCAATTCCAAACTCAGGCAGTAGCTCTCGTTTGTTCGATGGCCACGGCCCGCCGCGGCTCGACCATCAGGCGCAGCGCCAGTCCCTGGGGCTGCGATCCCGACGGCGGCGACACGCGGTAGACGGCACTCAGCACGCGCCCGTGCTGCATGTGGGGCACGTCGATCTCGCGGGCGTCGCGCTCGAACTGGAACTGCACCAGGCGGAAGAGCGGGATCGACACGGGCGACTGGCACTCGACGAAGACACCGAAGTCGCTCACGTTGCG
>DATASG010000146.1:0-8126 GCA_036269295.1 Vicinamibacterales bacterium
ATCCGTGCCGAGATCGCCGAGATGGCATCCCACGCGATCTCCTGGCTCGAGCGGCGGCGGGTGCTGGCGCGAACGGTAACGATCAAAGTCCGCTACCATGACTTCACGACGGTCACGCGCAGCCACTCGGCGCCCCCGACGCGCGACGAGGCGGAGCTGGCGTCGCGCGCGGTCCGGTTGCTGGACAAGACCGACGCCGGCACCCGGCCGATCCGGCTGCTCGGGGTCAGCGTCCACAACTTCAGCGGCGACAACGACGTCGAGGAATCGCCCGATCGTTTGCCATTTGATGATCGATGACAGATACCTGGGATCCATCGCAGTACGACAAGTTCCAGCGCGAGCGGGAGCAGCCGTTTGTCGATCTCCTGTCGCTGGCGCGCTCCAGACCGGGCATGCGCGTCGTCGATCTGGGATGCGGCACCGGGGCGCTGACGCGCCGACTGCACGAGCGGCTCGCGCCGCGGGAAACCGTCGGCATCGACCGGTCGGAGAACATGCTCGCAGGTACAACGGCCATGACGCAGCTGCCGGGATTGCGGTTCGAAGCCGGCACGATCGAATCGTTCGTGACGCGGCCGCCTGCGCCCTGGTGTGACCTGATCTTTTCGAACGCCGCGCTGCATTGGGCGCAGAATCACGAGCGCCTCATCGAACAACTGGCGGCCACGCTCGAGCCCGGCGGGCAGCTCGCGTTTCAGGTGCCGTCGCAGCACGATACCTTGACCCACACGATCGCGGATGAGCTGGCGTCAGCTGAGCCGTTCCGGTCAGCGCTCGGTGGCTGGACCCGATCGCACTCGGTGCTCGCGCCCGACGCCTACGCGCGCTTGTTGTACCGAAACGGCTTCAGCGAGCAGCGGGTTCAGCTCATCGTCTATCCTCACATCCTGGCGTGCCGGGATGATGTCGTGGAGTGGGTGAAGGGAACGATGCTCACGGCGTATAAGCGCCGCTTGCCCGAGAACGTGTACGATCGGTTCATGGACGAGTACCGCGCGCGTCTGCTCCCACGCCTCGACGACTCGCGGCCATTCTTCTACCCGTTCAAGCGGATACTTTGTTGGGGGCAGCGGTCCGCCTGACGGCGGACACCACACGAGATGCTAAAAGGGACGCGTGACGGCATTCTGAAGAAGGTCCAGCCAACAAGCATCCACGGCCAGATTTCGTGGGACGTGTACTTCACCGACGTCGAGGATCCCGACGGACAGGTCAGCGTGGCGCGCGTCGGTCCAGAAGCGGTGATGGGCAATAACCTCGAACCCGGCGATCGCATTCAGATCGAGTATGTCGTCGGCGTCGCGGTCCGGGTCACCCGGCTCGTGCCGACATCGTAGGGCGGGGAATTCCTTGTGTTTGCTGGCGTTGGAAATCACCAAGACGCAACGCCCGGCATCCTCACGGCCGCTTCTCTATCCTCACTGTCTTGAGCTCGATGCGGCTGTTGGGTGTCTCGCCGGTTCGGGGAGCCGCCTCGATTGCGTCCACCGCCGCCATGCCTTCCACGACGCGACCGAACGCGGTGTAGACGCCGTCGAGCGCCGCCGACGCGCCGGTGCAGATGAAGAACGACGTGGTCGCGCTGTCCGGGGCGTCGCCCCGGGCCATCGAAACAACTCCTTTCACGTGCTTGGTATCGTTGAACTCGGGGGGCAGGTTGTGCACCAGCGCCTGTTGCTTCGCGGTGAGCGGCGCGGTGCGGCTCGAGAGCGCCCCGGTCTGAACCACGAAACCCGGGGCGACCCGGTGGAATGCCATGCCGTTGTAGATCCCCGCGGCAGCCAGACGCATGAATTGACGAACGGTGTTGGGTGCCTTGTCGACGAAGAAATCGATGGTGATCGGCCCGGCGCCTGAATCGAGCACCGCGCGGTAGGCGCCGAGCTCCGCCGCGCTCTCGGTGACGAAGGGCTCGGCCGGGGTTTCGCGGATGGTGACGTGACGAATCTCGACGCGCTCGATCGCGACCCCTTTGTCGTCAATCGGCGTCTCGGAGATTTTCTGGAGCACCTCGATGCCGTCGGCCACGTGCGCGAACACCGTGTACTGGTTGTCCAGCGCGGGCTGGTCGGCAAGGACGATGAAGAACTGTGAGCCGGCGCTGTCAGGCTTACCGGGCACCAGCACGGCGGCGACCGACCCACGCGCCATTTTCGCGGCGCGCGCTTCGGCCTTGACCGCATTCTGCCCGCCGGTGCCGTAGAGCGCACGCTTGGCCGGATCCCTGGTCAGCGGATCGCCGCCCTGCACCATCCCGTACTTGACCGCGCGATGGAAGGTCGTGCCGTCGTAGGCCCCGCTCGCGGCCAGCTTGATGAAGTAGGCCGTCGTATTGGGCGCCGCGGCCGGATCCAGATCGAGCACGAACGTTCCGGCGCTGGTCTCGACGACGGCCTGCTGCGGAGGTGTCTGCGCCTCTGCGACGAATAAGAAGGAACCGCAGAGAACGCAAAGAAGAGGATTTCTCAGCGCCCTTTGCGGTCTCCGCGGTTTCATCTTTGCCGTTCCTTCTTAGTTGGCTGGACCGTCGATGATCCGGCGTGCGTGCCAGATGTAATGCAGGCTCGAGACGATCGTGATGGCGAGCGACAGCCACACACCCAGATCCACGAGCGGCGAGTGGTAGCCGAGATAGTTGAACAGCATCGCGGCGACGGCGGTCACGATATAGGTGGCGGTCGCGATCTTACCGAACATCGAGGGGCGGAAGGTGCGGCGGCCGATGGCAAGGTTGACGATCGCGACGGTCAGGATGATCACGACGTCGCGGCTGATGATGCAGACGGTCAGCCAGGCCGGCAGGCGGTTCGCGAGGTTCAGGTTCGGCAGCGCCAGCACCACGAACGTGGTGACGAGCAGGAGCTTGTCGGCCATCGGATCGAGCCACGCGCCCAGCGTCGTCCGCTTGCCCGAACGGCGCGCGATCAGGCCGTCGAGGCCGTCGGTGACGCCCGCGGTCACGAAGACGACCAGCGCCCAACCGAGATAGCCGTACAGCACCAGGATCACGAACGCGGGGATCAACAGCATCCGCAGGAGCGTGAGCTGGTTGGCGGCGGTCAGCACCTCAGCGCGACCCCGCCAGCGCCTGAATCCTGGCGATCGCCTCGATCGCCTCGGCGCCTGTCACTGGCCTCGACGGCTGAAAGGCGTTCTCGCCCACCGTCTTCAACACCCCGGAAGCGACCGCGATCGACGCGGCCGGATAGGCGACGTGGCTCGGCGAGAGATCGCTGAATTTCAGGCGCGCGTTTTCCCACGCCTTGCCGCGCGCCGGGTTCTGCGCCGCCATCCGCGCGAGCAACCGGGCGACCGCCTGCGCAAGGTCGGTGCGGCGGATCACCGTCCGCGGCTGGAACGCATGGTTCGAGAACGGGTCCATGACGCCGGCGCGCGCGACCGACATGATCCAGGTCGCGGCCCAGTGGTTGCGGACGTCGGTGATCAGGGCGGCGTCGCCGCGGCGCGCGTTCGTCAGCATCGCGCCCAGCCTGATCCCGATGAGGGCGGCCAGGTCGGCGCGGGTGATCTGCGCCGCCTGGTCGATGGCGCGATACTCCGCGGGAAGCTGGGCCAGGGCGGCCTTGGCGCGCACCTCTTCGAGCCGCTTCTCCACGTCCGCGCTCGGTTCAATCGCCATCGATTGCTGGTAGGCCTTGAGCGCGGCGTCGAGGTTGCCGCGGGCGTCGAGCAGGTCCCCTATCTGCGCGAACGTTTTCGCATCGGGATCGAGCGACACCGCCTTGCGGAAGTGCTCGAGCGCCGCGTCGGTGTCCCCCTTCTGTTTCTCGACGCCGGCCAGCTCGCGATAGAGAAACGCGCTCTCGGGCGAGCCGGCGATCGCGGCGGTGTAGGCCTGTGCCGCCTCGTCGAGCCGTCCGGCGCGCGCGGCATCGCGCGCCCGCGCAATCCCCCGCTCGACGTTGCGGAACCTGAGCACTTCGACGCGCCGGGCGAGCTCAGTTTGAGAAGGGTCGGCGGCGAGCGCCGATTCGAACGCCGACAGCGCCTCGGACTCGCGGTTCAGCGCCATCAGCGCCGTCGCCCGTCCAAGGAACGCCGACACATCGTCCTTCTGGCCGTTCAGCTCGAGCGCGCGATCGAAATGCGGCAGCGCCGCCTTTGCATCCTTCCGAGCCAGCTCGAGATAGCCCAGCGAGGTCTCGGCCGGATAGAACGCCGGCTGGGCCTTCAGCGCCGAGCCAAACTCGCGCTCGGCGGTCTTGAAATCACCGGACTGCAGAAACGCCCAGCCGCGGGAGGCTGCCGCCGCCGCCGGGCCGTCGGCCAGTGCCGGCGGCACCGTGGGACGCATGAATTCAGGAAACTTCGGTGCCGTCACCACCGGCGCGGGCACCGTTTTCGGCGCGCAAGCGCTCAGGAACACGATCGTGACCAGCAGCAGCTTCCTCAATCTCGCCGAGGCCGTGACGGAGGCGGAGCGCATGAGCACGATATTAGCCCAGACGATTGAGCAGCCGCCGCGGGACGTCGGCGACAATCGACACGTCGGTGTCGCGGGTCTCGTGCAGCACTACCTTGGCGTGGCGATAAACGCGGGCGATCCGTTCGCGATCGGCCGCGCGGCCGGGATCGAACGTCAGCGTGACGCGGACGACGTCGAGCGCGAGGCGCGAGGCGATGGTCTCGACCAGCTCATCAATCCCTTCCCGCGTCAGCGCGGAGATGGTCAGTGCCGACGGATCCTGTTCCTGCAACCGGCGCCGTTCGTCGGGGGTCAGGGCGTCGCACTTGTTGTAGACCTCCAGCATCGGCACGTCAATGGCACCCACTTCGTCGAGCACGCTGCGCACGGCGTTCATCCGGCGGTCGCGATCGGGCGCGGCCGCGTCGATCACGTGCAGCACCAGATCCGCGTCAGCGGTCTCCTCGAGGGTGGCGCGGAAGGCGGCAACCAGCGCGTGCGGCAGCCGATCGATGAACCCGACGGTGTCCGACACGAGAAGCTCGCGGTTGTCTGGCAGCCGCACCTGCCGTACCAGAGGGTCGAGGGTCACGAACAGTGCGTTCGACGCCTCGGCGTCGGCGCGCGTCAATACGTTGAACAGCGTCGTCTTGCCGGCGTTGGTGTAGCCGACCAGAGCGACGGTCGGCACCGAGGTCTTGTGCCGACGCTCCCGCAGCTGGCTGCGGCGCTTGCGCACCTGATCGATGTCGTCCTTGATCGCGTGAATCCGGGTGCGGATGCGGCGGCGATCCGTCTCGAGCTTGGTCTCGCCCGGTCCGCGCGAACCGATGCCGCCGCCGAGCCGGGACAGTGCCGTGCCCGACCCCGCCAGCCGCGGCAGCAGGTACTGCAGCTGGGCAAGCTCCACCTGCATCTTGCCTTCGCGGGTGCGCGCGCGGCGCGCGAAGATGTCGAGAATCAGCTGGGTGCGGTCGATGATCTTGCGGGCGACCTCCGCTTCGATCTGCCGGAGCTGCGCCGGCGTCAGCTCGTTGTCGAAGATGACCACGTCCACGTCCAGCTCCGAAGCGGAGACCGCGAGCGTCTTGATCTTGCCGGCGCCGAGAAACGTCGAGGGGTCCGGCTTCGGCCGCTCCTGGAGCACGCGCAGCACAACCTCGGCCCCCGCCGCCTGGGCGAGGCCGGCGAGCTCGTCGAGCGATCGCTCCGCGTCGAGACGGCGGGAGTGTCCGGCGATCAACCCGACCAGCGCCGCGCGCTCGGATCGGCCTATCGCGCGGGTTGGTGTACCGGATCGCTGTGCAGCCATGCCTGAATGTCGTCCCATGAAATCGCTCCTGCGCGCACCAGCACCGGAGCGTCGCCGGTCACGTCGACAATCGTCGATGCCTCGCCGCCGCGCGTCTTGCCCGCATCGATCAGCAGATCGAGACGGTCGCCGAGCGTGCGCTCGACCCGATCGGGATCCGGTGTCGCCGGCTCGCCGCTGAGGTTGGCGCTCGTGGCCGTGATCGGACGGCCCGCTTCCGCGCAAATGGCGCGGGCGACCGCGTGGTCGGGCACCCGCACGCCAACCCGTCCGGTTACCCCGCTGACGCCGGGCGCCAGCGCGCGCACCGCCGGCACCAGCAGCGTCAGCGGTCCCGGCCAGAAGCGCTCCGCCATCCGCTGCCCCGCCGCCGGCAACCGGCCGAGCTGCGCCGTCACTTGCGCCGCGTCGGCGGCGATCAGGGGCAGCGCGCGCTCAGCCGCGCGTCCCTTGACCGCGAAGACGCGAGCGATTGCCGCCGCGGAAAACGGGTCGGCAGCCAGACCATACAGCGTGTCGGTCGGAAGCGCGACCAGGCCGCCGTTGCGGATCCACTTGCCCGCTTCCTCGATGGCGTCACGCTGAGGCGACCCTGGATCAACGAAGACTCGACGCACGTCTGTATTATGACGGGTGAGAACTCTCAACTCTCAACTCTCATGGTCTTCTGCACGACAGCCGAAAGCAGAGCCATGAGCGCGAGGTCGACGACGAAGACGACGCGGATCGAGGCGCCGCCGAGAAAGCCGGCAATGAACGGGCTGCTGGCCATGCCGACGAGCGAGGCGCTGGTCAGGACGCCGAAGCCGGCACCGTGGGCGCCGGGCGGGATCACCGACCCGGCGGCGCTGTAGCTGGCGGTCATCGCCGCTCCGACGCCGAACCCGAACAGCACCGCGGCCGCCGCCATCACCCAGAGGTTCCCGGACGCGGCGAACAGTCCGGCGCCCGACCCCGCCACCGCGGCGCCGCCGGCGATCACGGCGCGGCTCGTGTAGCGGCGCAACAGCTTGCCGCAGAAATGATGGCCCAGGGCACCGGTGAACGCCATGATCGAGAACAGCGCGCCCGATACGAGGGCAACCCGGTCCGGCGTGACGCCGACCTGCTCGACGTAGAGCGGCAGGATCGGACCGAAGCTGCGATCGACGAACTGCAGGCCGAAGATCACGCTCATCATCAGGATGAAGTTGCGGAAGGCCAGCACGTTCCTGAAGGTCACCCGGCCGGTTTCCGCGGCCTCCTCGGGCTGGGCGTGGATCGCGCGATCGTCGTACAACGCGTGGACGATGATCAGCGCCACCGCGTAGAACGCCGCGGTCGCCAAGAAGGCGTTGCGCAGGCCGAACAGCTGGGCGAACAGGCCGCCGATCACCGGGCCGACGCCGGGACCGATGCGCTGCGCCGTCTGCACCGCGCCGATCGCATTGGGCATACGGTCGCGCGGCGCCGATTCCGCGGCCATCGCCACCGACAGCGATCCGTAGCCGGCAAACAGTCCCTGGACGGCGCGGATCGCCAGCACGTGCCACAGCCGTGTGACGAAGGCCATCGCCGCGAACAGCACCACGAAGCTGACCAGCGAACGCTCGACCATGATCTTCCGGCCGAAGCGATCCCCGAGGCGTCCCCAGGCAGGCGCCAGTATCGCGGTCAGCGCCGGCGTGACGCCGAGGCTGAGTCCGGTCCACATCGCGATCTCACCGACGTCGGTGACGCCGAGCTGACCGATGAACAGCGGCAGAAACGGCATCACCAGCGTGAAGCCGGTGTAGCCCATGAAGGACGCGGCGGTGACCGCGAATACGTTTCGGCGCCAGGCCGTTGATTCTATGGAAGTTACCTGAAGGGCGCTCAACTCGCTTTTCGCTGTTCCTCCGGCGCGTCGGCCGATTGTGCCGCATTTTGTGCCGACCCACGCGTAATTTCCGGTCCGTCGAGCGCAGCGACGGCCTCGCGCTGGGCTCGGTCGCTCATGTGACCGTGCGCTTCGCCATCTTGGTCATCGTCGTCGCGCTCCACCCGCACAGGCTGGCCACGACTGACAGGGGTACGCCAGCTTCGAGCATCCTCGTCACCGCCGTGTGCCGCAGGTCATGGAATCGGCATCGGACGTCCGCGCGGGCGAGAACATCGAGAACATTTTGCCACGCCTTCTCCCAGCGAGTTGTCGGCGTCAGCGGCGTGTCCAGCGCTCGCGGAAACACGTAGTGCTCCGGCTTGCGGTCAGGCGCGCAGGCTGCCCACAGGACCATCCTGGCGGTTGCTCGCGCGTTCAGCGGAATGACGCGGCCGGTGCCGGCGGCCGTTTTCGACTTCCCCACGGTCAGATTGTTTTTGGTTAAGTCGATCTGGCGCCAGCGCAGCGTCCGAATCTCGTCATAC
>DATASG010000147.1:0-4736 GCA_036269295.1 Vicinamibacterales bacterium
CTACAATCCCTTCCGCCGGCTCTCGCCGGGCGGCAGCGTGATGCGTGGGCCGAGCACGCGCTCGCGGCGCTGTTCCGCATCCAGGTTCAGCGCCCGCGCCTTGAGCAGGTCGGTCAACGCGATCATGCCGACCAGGCGCCGGCCTTCACGATCGATCACCGGAAAGCGGGTCAATCCGGTTTCCGCCATCCGGTACACGATCATTCGCAGCGATTCGTCGGGGTAGGCGACGATGGGCGTGGTCTTGAGGATGGCGGCCAGCGGCGCGTTCGAACGGTCCGGCGCCGCGTCGGCCACGGTCTGCAGATCGCCGCGCGTCACTACGCCGACGAGCTCTTGGCCTTCGCCGATCACGGGATACAGGCGTTGGCGCCCGCGAGACGAGTCGCCGTGCAGCGAGTGCCGCAGCGTGTCGTAGGGGGCATCGGCCGGGAGCGCCGCGACGCTGGTGCGCATGACCTCCCGAACGAACAGGATCTCCAGCGGGTCGACCGCGTATTCACGGCTGAGATGAAAGCCGCGCCGGGCTATCTTCTCCGTCAGGATCGATCGCCGGAGTGTCAGGACCGTGAACCCGTGGGCGATGGTCACCGCCACGAGCAGCGGCAGCACCATGTTGATGTCGTGCGTGAGCTCGAGGGCGAAGACGACACCGGTCAGCGGCGATCGCATCGTGCCGCCGAGGATGGCGCCCATGCTGACCAGCGGCCAGAAACCCAGTCCTTCCGCCGGCAGGAACCACGCCTCCACGCCGCCCAGCGCCCCGCCCATCATGAGCAGCGGTGCCAGCACTCCTCCTGAGGTGCCCGATCCCAGCGACACCGACCAGATGATCGACTTCACGATCAGGACGCCCAGGATCACCCGTCCACCGACGTCTCCCCGCAGCAAGTCGCCGATGACGTCGTAACCAACGCCGAGCGCCTGCGGAAACATCCAGCCGCCGACGCCGATCACCAGCCCGCCCAGGGCCGGCCACCACATCCAGTGAATCGGGAGGTGCTGGAAGGTGTCTTCCGCGGCGTAGACGGCCAGGGTGAGCAGGGCGGAGAGGGCGCCGGCGAGCAGGCCGGCGAGCACGCACCCGAGCAGGCCGAGCGGTCCGATGAAGACGGGATGCGCCGGCACCGGGAAGAGGGGTCCGATACCGATGATGTAACGGCGCATCGCCGCCGCGGTTGCGCTCGCCAGCGCGACCGGGATCAGGCTGCGGGGCTTCCACTCGAAGAGCAGGAGCTCCACCGCCAGGAGCACGGCGGCGAGCGGCGCCGCAAACGTCGCCGACATGCCCGCTGCCGCGCCGGCGACGAGCAGCGTCTTGCGCTCGGCGCTGGTCAGGTGGAAGAACTGCGCGATCAGCGAGCCGACGGCGCCGCCGGTCATGATGATCGGCCCCTCGGCGCCGAACGGGCCGCCCGATCCGATCGAGATCGCCGACGACAGCGGCTTGAGCAGCGCCACCTTCGGATCGATCCGGCTGCCGTTGATGAGGATCGCTTCGATCGCCTCCGGGATGCCGTGGCCGCGAATGCGCTCGGAACCGTAGCGCGCCATCAGGCCGATGACCAGCGCCCCGGCCACCGGGACGAGAATCACGAACGCTCCCAGCGTGTGTCCTTCCGGCGTCACCAGCGCGGTCGAGAGCCGCTGGAAGAAGAACAGGTTGGTGAAGAAGCCGATCAGCTTGAGCAGCGCCCAGGCGACGTAGGCGCTGACCAGGCCGATGGCGACGGCGAAGACCGAGATCAGGATCAGGCGGGGAGTGGCGGTGAAGTCTCCGAGATCGTCGGCGATGGCGCGCGAGCGCGGCGTCGTGCTCACAATATATTGAGTCCCATATAATGTACCATAGCAGACGTGCCTCGTCGGCGGCTATCTCGAACTGCACGGTCCGGCCCTGTGATCCGGGCCGGCGCCCGGCCGGCCGGCGCCGCCGCGGAGCCGGATGTCCGGGAGGCCCTCGACGCGTTCCGGCACATCGTGCAGGCGCTGCGCGGCGGGCGGGAAGGGGAACGGCGGACCGGGCTGAGCAGCGCGCAGCTGTTCGCGCTGCAGCAGATCGGCGATCATCCGAACGCGTCGGTGAACGAGATCGCGGCGCTCACCTTCACGCACCAGAGCTCGGTCTCGGTCGTCATCCAGCGCCTGGTGCGGCAGCGGCTCGTCGCCAAGGTGCCCTCGAGCGACGATCGGCGACGCCACCGGCTGGCGCTGACCGCGAAGGGGCGGCGGCTGCTGCGCCGGGCGCCGACCGCCGTGCAGGAGCACCTGATTGCCGCGATTGCCGCGCTGCCGTCGGCCGATCGCCGAGTGCTGGCGCGAGCGCTCCGCGAGATCGCGCGGCTGGTCACGCCGCGTGACGCGGCGCCGCACCCGCCGATGTTCTTTGAAAACTAAGAACGAAGACGAAAAGCACACTCCAGCAGAGCTGGTTGCCAGCGCAAACAGACTGCGGCGCAGCGGTGATCTAGAATTGAGTGAGACGCCGATCGGTGAGGACGATGCGGCGGGAAAGCGAGGTACACGTGAGTGCGACAGTGACGGTTTCGACCTCCGGCGTTTCGGAGTCGACGAACCGCGAACGCATTCGAAGCGAATACAACGAAATGCCGGGGCTGGTGTTGACGGTCTCCCAGGCGGCTCGCCTCATCGGGATCACCCCACGCCAGTCGGAGCTGCTGTTGTCCGAGCTGGCGAGCTCCGGATTCCTGGTCCGCGACAAGAAGAGATCGTATCGGCGGCGATGAAATGGCCGAGGTGGCCGGAAGTGAAATGCGCGAGAACGCGGCCGACGAGCCGGGCAGGAAAGCGCCGGCGCCGGCCCTCACTCCCGCGAAAACCGGCGGCACGGACCAGGCACCTGACGTCGTGGATGAAGCGTCGGTCGAATCATTTCCTGCAAGCGATCCGCCGAGTTGGACCCTGGGGATTGAGCGAAAGTAGACGCTCCGGAGGTTCCCCATGAAAGCATTGAGCTGGATCAACTTCCTGTTGGGAGTCTGGCTGACGATTGCGGCGTTCGCGCTTCCGGCAGCGACCGGGCCTGTCATGGCAGCGGAGAGCGTCGCCGGCGTGATGATCTCCGTTCTCGCCTACGCATCCGCCGTCGGTCGACCGACCGCCGGCGTCAGTTGGGGCGTCGCGGCCGCCGGACTCTGGACGCTCATCGTCAGCTACGGCGCTCATTCGGCGGCGACATCGAACGCCACGATCGTAGGCCTGGTGGTGCTCGTTCTGGGAACCGCAAACGCCATCCATCGGCACGCGCCGAAACGGACGGGGGCGTGAAGGCTCTCTCGGGATCCCCGGGGCTCCGTGGGCGCGATTCAGACTCGCCGCAATAACATCGCCGTCATCGATCGCTGACCAGGGAACACCCGTCGCGTTCTCAGGCTGTCGTCGGTCGTCGCGGCGGTAGCTTCGCCAGCGCATCGTGCAGGGCTTCGAGCTGATCGCGGTCGAGCTCGAGCAGATCGGCCGGAGGTGCATGGTGCTCGCGCATGAGGTCGTCCCTCGTCCTCCGACCCTTTGCGGTCAACACGACGTGCCGTATGCGCCGGTCCCCGGGCACCGCCCTGCGCTCGGCGAGGCCCAGGCGCTCCAAACGGTCCACGACCCAGGTTGCGTTCGAGGCGTCGCATTCCCAGTCTTCGGCCAGCGATCGCATCGTCCGGCCGACTTTCAGATCCAACGCGCCGAGGGCACGCGCGTCGTTCGGGGTCAGGCCGCGACGGCCGAGGCTCTTCGCGCGTTGCGGGCTCGTGCGCATCAGGAAGTCGAACATCAGGATCCAGACGTCCCGCGCCAGGGCCAGCTTTGACGACTTGGGCATGGCCACAGCATACCTCCGGCCGCGCAGCGGCCGTCCTGAATTGCGGCCGGCCATGACTATTATTGTAGTTGAACATATTCAACTATTGAATCGTAGTAAGAGATATGCCAACGCCGCACGGTTTCGTCGTGTTCCTTCACGTCAGCGCCGCGATGGGCATGCTCGTCACGCTCGCCATCGAGTGGCTCAGCCTTCGTGGCCTGGCAAGGGCCACCACCTACGAACAGGCTCGCGATTGGGCGGGACTGTGGAATCTGCTCCTGCCGGTGGGATTGCCGGCCGTCCTCCTCGCGGTGGCGTCGGGCATCTACCTGGCGACCACGCTTGGGGCGTGGGAATTGGGTTGGGTCAGGGTCGCGGTGCCGACGATCGTGCTGATCGCGCTGGCGGGGGCGAGCGTTGGTCCACGGCGCAACCGCCTGCGCTCCGCGCTGACAGTCGGAGCCGGAGCCTTGCCAGGCGACCTCCACCGCCAACTGCGGCATCCGCTGCTCGGTGCGTCCTGGCGGTGCCGAGCGGCACTGTCGTTCGGCCTCCTCTTCCTGATGACGGTCCGGCCCGAGTCTGGCGTCACCACGATCGGAGCCTTTGCGCTGATCGGCGTCGTCTGGAGTCTTCCCGCGTGGGGAAACGGCTCCGTGTAGCGACCACGATCAACGCAGAGACCGCGGAACGCGCAGAATGTCGTACCTTTCTGCGGGTTCAGCGAGTTCTGCGTTAAACGTCGTCTACACCGAAATCGAAGGCGCTCTAGAACTGCTTACGCACGCGGACGGAGATCACCGACACCGGACCGCGATCGCGGTTGTAAGCCGGATGGACGATGAGCTGATAGTCGGCCGTCAGCTGCCAGGAATGCAGCGGAAGCCGGTAGTAGGTCTCGAGAATCTCTTCAAGTCCGGGA
>DATASG010000148.1:0-8998 GCA_036269295.1 Vicinamibacterales bacterium
ATCTTCGGCGCGATTGGCACCGCGGCGGCGGGGCAGATTGGTCCAAACGGCGAGCTGATTCGCAGCGGCGCGGGGCCAGCGCTCGTCTTCTCCTTCATCCTGCTCGGCGGCGCCTGCGCGCTCGCCGGCCTCTGCTACGCCGAGCTGGCGGCGATGATTCCGCAGGCAGGCAGCGCCTACGCCTACTCGTACGCGACGCTCGGCGAGCTGGTCGCGTGGATCATCGGCTGGGACCTGATTCTCGAATACGCTGTCGGCAACGTCGCAGTGGCGATCTCGTGGGGCGACTACTTCACGACATTGCTGCGCAACTTCCACGTCGTGCTGCCGGTGTGGCTGACGACCGGCTACCGGACCGCGCTGCTCAGCTCCGATCCACCGATCCACGGGCTCCTGACGTCCGCGCCGCACGTTGCCGGCATCCCGATTCTGATCCATCTGCCGGCGTTCTCGATCGTGATGCTGATCACCTGGCTGCTGCTGCGCGGCGCGCGCGAGAGCGCCACCGCCAACAACATCATGGTGGTCATCAAGCTGATGGCGCTGGCGTTGTTTGTCGGCGTCGGCGCCACCCACCTTCACGCCGCGAACCTGACGCCGTTCGCGCCGAACGGGTTCCGCGGCGTCCATCAGGGCGCGGCGATCGTCTTCTTTGCCTACATCGGTTTCGATGCGATCTCGACCGCCGCGGAGGAGACCAGGAATCCGCAGCGCAATCTGCCGATCGGCATCCTCGGCGGGCTCGCGATCTGCACCCTGATCTACGTGATCGTCGGCTTCGTCCTGACCGGCATGGTGCCCTACAAGGAGCTCGCCGTCGCCGATCCTCTGGCGCGCGCCCTCGAGCTGTCCGGGTTCACCACCGTCAGCTGGATTGTCGCCCTCGGCGCGGTGGTTTCGATGTCGGCGGTGCTGCTGGTGTTCCAGTACGGCCAGCCGCGCATCTTCTTCGCGATGGGGCGCGACGGCCTGCTGCCGAAGTGGGCGGCGCACCTGAACCCGATCACCAAGGTGCCGTCGACGACGACGATCATCACCGGGCTGTTCGTGGCGCTGTGGTCGCTGATTGGCGACGCCGGCGAGACCTACGACCTGACCAACATCGGCACCCTGTTCGCGTTCATCCTCGTGAGCATCGGCGTGCTCGTGCTGCGCTACAAGGAGCCCGATCGTCCGCGGCCGTTCCGTGTGCCGTTCGTCTGGCCGGTGAGCGTGCTATCGGCGGCGGGCTGCCTGTTCATCATGTACGGCCTGCCGCCCACGGCCTGGGAGCGGTTCCTCTGGTGGCTCGCGATCGGGCTTGTCCTCTATTTCTCCTACGGCTTCAGCCACAGCAAGCTGCGTGCAGCCCACAAGACCGCTTGACGGCGTCCGCGTCCTCGATCTGACCCGGCTGTTGCCGGGAGCGTACGCGACGCTGCTGCTCGCGGACCTCGGGGCGGACGTGGTCAAGGTCGAGGACCCGTGCGGCGGCGACGGCATGCGGACGCTGCCGGTGGTGAGCGGCCACAACATCTACTTCGAGCTGCTCAACCGCAACAAGCGCAGCATCACGCTCGATCTGCGATCGCCGGAAGCGGCCGGCGTCCTCGCACCGCTTGCGGCGCTCAGTGACGTTGTCGTCGACAGCTTTCGCCCGTCGACCGCGCGCCGCCTCGGGGTGGATGGCGCGACGCTGTGTGCGGCGCATCCGCGCCTGGTCTGCGCCTCGATCAGCGGCTTTGGCCACAGCGGCCCGTACCAGGAGCGCGCCGCGCACGACATCAACTACCAGGCGCTGGCGGGATTGCTGAGGCCGCCGGCGCTGCCTGGCCCGCTCATCGGCGACGTCGGTGCCGCGATGCAGACGGCGCTCCGGATCCTGGCGGCACTGATCCAGCGCCAGCGCACCGGCGCCGGCAGCCGCATCGACGTGTCCATCCACGAGGCGGCGATGGCCTGGTCGATGTTTCCGACCACCGGCGATCTCGCGAACGCCTGCTACACCATCTACGAGACGGCAGACGAGAAGTGGCTGGCGCTCGGCGCGCTTGAGCCGAAGTTCTGGGCTGGCTTCTGCGAGCGCATCGGCCGGCCCGCGCTCATACCGCTGCAGTTCGCGGGACGCGAGGCTCGCGCGCGGGTGCTGACGGAGGTACGCGAGGTCATGCGTTCGCACACCCGCGACGAGTGGCTCGCGCGCTTCACCGGTGCGGACGTCTGCCTGACCGCGATCTACAAGCCGGACGAGGTGGCCGCCGACCAGCACGTCATCGCGCGTGATGTCCTCTCGAACGTGGCGAGGATCGATCATGTGACGCCGCCCGGCGGGGAGGTGCGAGCCGCGCCGGCGCTCGGCGCCCACACCGACGAAGTGCTGGAGGCGGCTGGGGTCGACGCCGCCGAACGGGTGCGGTTGCGCTCAGCGAGCGTGATCTGAAGAGATTTCAAGGGGCATGAATTCTCTCTCACAATCTCATCGCCGACGCCAGCACCGCCGGCATCGGCACACTGAGGCTTCCGTTGTGCCTGTGCTCCTCGATGCCGAGACGGACTGCGTCCCGGATCGCGGCCAGCGCCTCCGGCGTCTGCCCGCGCAGCACCGCCGCCGTCCGTACACCGCCCCGCGACAACGCCTCGAATACGGCGTCAGCCGATGGCGGGCGCCATACGATCGGCACCTCCCGTACGTCGACACCGGTGAAGCCGATTGAGGCGAGTGACCGGCCCGTTTCAGCGGCGTCGCTGAATCGGAAGAAGGCCGGTCCCTCGGGCAGCGGCACGTTCACGCGGCCGTGCTCCTCGATGGCGCCGAGCGCCAGTCGGAACGCGACCGCCTGCTCCGACCAGACGGTGAATGCGTAGCGGCCGCCAGGCCGCAGCACCCGATGCGCTTCCGCGAGCGCGGCGTCCGGCCGCGCCAGATGGAGCAGCCCGAAATTCATGACGACCGCGTCGAAGCTCCCCGTATCGAAGGGCAGCGCTTCGGCGTCGCCCTCGCGAAACGTGAGCGCCGGCAACCGTCGCCGGGCCTGGGCGATCATCGCCGTTGCGAAATCCAGACCTGTGACGATGGCTCCGCGGTCGGCGGCCGCGCCGGCGATGAATCCGGGCCCACAGGCGACGTCCAGCAGACGCGTGCCCGTCGAGGCGCCGACGGCGTCCAGCATCGGCCCGGCCGTCTGCGACGTCAACGCGCCGAAGGCGTCGCCGTAGAACTCGGCGGCGCGTTCCCAGCCGGTCTGTTCGAAGGCGTGGAAGGCGTGTGGATCAGGATTGGAGGAGCTCATCGGTGCCGGGGCTGGGATCATACCAGTGTCCTGCTTCAGCGAGGACAGGCCACTAGCGCGCCCCGCGTCGCTCGAACCACACGGAGTCCCCGAATTCGTGCGTCCGATAGCCGCGCGCACTCATCGCCGCGTCCGCCTCCTCTAACGTTGGGCGATCGGCGAACGCGCACAGCAACTGGAAGTGGCTGGTGGCCGGCTCGTGCACGCCCGAGATAATGGCGTCGACGATCTGCAGGCGGCTGGCCTCGGTAATCCGCTGGTTGGCGACGCCAGGGCCCGTCCGCACGGACCCGCGGCCCGTCGCAGCGTGTTCGAGTGCCCGCACGACCGTCGTGCCGATGGCGACGATGCGTCGGCCCTCTGAAAGCGCGCCGGCGATGGCGTCCGCCGTCGTCGAGGGGATGGTGTAAGGCTCGTCGAAGGGCAGCCGCTCATCCAGTTCGGCGTCGCCCGTGGACGAAATGCCGGCGGCGTGTGTGATGGTGGCGAATTCGACGCCGCGATCGCGCATCGCGGCGAGCGACTGCCAGTCGAGGACGAAGCCCGCCGATGGCGGCTCGAACGCGACCGGAGGACCGGCGATCGCCGTCCAGACATCCCACAGCGACACCGGCGTCGACAAATGGGCGTACTGGATCGGCCGGCCGTGACGAGCAATGCCCGCCCAGATCTCATCGCTGGACCCGTCGAAGCGCAGCGCCACGAGCCGCGCATGGCCGAGCGTCTCCATGACCGTCGCCAGCAGCGGCCCGAGGGACAGGCGGTCACCGTCCAGCAGCGGCGGCGGCGCCAGCCGGCGCTCGGTCGGCGTGTGAAAGTCGCCGGCGCCGAATACGATCGCGGAAAACAATTGCACCTGGTCCGCCGCGAGCGACCTCCGTCCGGCGAGGCGAACTTCAATCGCGTCTCCGGTCGGCAGGTGACGGCCGGTCAGGCTCGCAGGAAGCGTCGCGGCGTCGTTGGCGATCACGAGATCGCCGCGGCGCAGGAGGGCGACGAAGTCGCGGCGCGAGGTGTGTCGCAGGTGCCCCAGCGCATCGACGACCAGAAGCTTGGCGTCGTTCGGACGCTGCACCGGTTCTGTAGCGGCCAGCATGAGTCTTCCTACTGTGCGACCGCAGTCGGATGATCGTCGGCCCGGCCCTCGGCCACCGGCAGCGCCGCCTCGATCGCGGCGATCACCTCGAGGGCCGCAAGCTCGGGCTGCTTCAAGGTGCTGCGATCAGCGTCCGGCAGCGCCTGTGCGTGCAGCGGCGTGTCCATGTCGCCTGGATCCAGCGACAGCACGCGCACGCCCTGCCCGTCGAGCTCTGCGTCCCAGATCGCGCTCATGTGCCTCAGCGCCGCCTTGCTGGCGGCGTACGCGCCCCACATCGGATACGGCGTGCTCGCGGCGTCGCTGGACACGTTCACGACCACGGCGCCCCGCCCTTCGCGTGCCGCCGCCGACAACGCCCCGAGCACCGCCTTTGTCAGACGAAACGGGCCGAGCAGGTTCGTCGCCAGGGCGCGCTCGACGTCTTCGCAGTCGGTGTCGCCGAGCAGCCGCAACGAAGTCGGACCCAGGTCTGAGGCGTTGTTGATCAGGACCTCGAGGCCGCCGAGCTCGCCCAGGATCTGAAGCGCCATCGGGTAGATGTCGTTCTGGAGCGAGACGTCCCCGATGATGCCGTGCGACCCGGGGCATTCGGCGGCGACGCGGGCGACGCGCTCGCGCCCTCGCGCGACGAACGCCACCCGGGCGCCCCGCGCGCTCAACGCGCGCACCAGCGCCAGCCCGAGTCCCGAGGTGCCGCCGGTGACCGCCACGCGCAAGCCGGTGAGTTGATGCATGGGTGCCTCGATCTGACTTTGTAAATAATAAACTTTAGTTAGTCAGAGTCTAGCGGAGGGCTTTGACTTTGTAAAGGTATGGCTTTATAAACAAGGCATGGCGCCGACTGCCTCGTCCGCCGCTCGCGAAGGGAAGACCCGGCGGGCGATCGTGAAGCTGCTCAAGACCGAAGGGGCGCTGGATTCGTCCCGGCTCGCCCGCCGCCTGCGTCTCACGCCGATGGCGGTGCGGCAGCATCTCTACGCGCTGCAGCGCGAGAAGCTCGTGACCGCCGAGGAACGTCCCGTTCCGCTCGGCCGCCCGGCCAAGCACTGGCAGCTGACCCCCGAGGCCAATCGCCTGTTTCCGGACGCCTACGCCGAGTTGACCCTTGCCCTCGTCGGCGCGGTGGGCGCGGCCTTTGGTCCGGCCGGCATACAGCGCGTGCTCGAGTCGCGCTCGGCGTCACAGCGGGCCGACTACGGATCGAGGATTCCGGCGTCCGCGCCGCTGGAAGAGAAGCTCCGGGCGCTCGCCCGGATACGCACCGAGGAAGGGTACATGGCTGAGGTGACGCGCGCCGGCGAGGGCTTTCTCTTCGTCGAGCGGCACTGCCCGATCTGCGCCGCCGCCAATGCCTGCCAGGGGTTCTGTTCGACCGAGCTTGAGCTCTTCCGGGCCGTGCTCGGCAGGGGAGCACACGTGGAACGGACCGAACACATCATCGCCGGCGATCGGCGCTGCGTGTATCAGGTCTCGCCGGCGTCGGCCGTCGCGCCGGGTCGTGCTCGCACCGGCGTCATCCCGCTTCGTCGATCGTCGAAGCCGCATCCCTGAGCGGCAGAGCTTCCGGCGCCGGCTGAGAAGAACACCCGCGCGAATCCACGACAGGCCGTGCTACGATCGGAGATCGCTTGGTCGCGCGAGCCTGGCCCCTAGGCCCGAGACCCCCTTGCCCTATGGCCCACGAATGGATCAGCGTGCGCGGTGCGCGCGTCCACAACCTCAAGAATATCGACGTCGACATCCCGCGGCACAAGCTGGTCGTGATCACCGGCCTGTCAGGCTCGGGTAAGTCGTCGCTGGCCTTCGACACCATCTACGCCGAGGGACAGCGCCGCTACGTCGAATCGCTCTCGGCCTACGCCCGGCAGTTCCTCGAGCAGATGGAGAAGCCGGACGTCGATCTGATCGAAGGGCTGTCGCCGGCGATCTCGATCGAGCAGAAGACCACCGGATCGAACCCACGCTCCACCGTCGGCACCGTCACCGAGATCTACGACTACCTGCGCCTGCTGTTCGCGAACATCGGCGTGCCGCACTGTCCGAACTGCGGCAAGGAGATCGCGAGCCAGTCGCTCGAGCGCATCGTCGACATGGTGATGCTCTACCCGCAGGACGAGCGCATCAACGTGCTCGCGCCGGTCGTCCGCGGCCGCAAGGGCGAGTTCAAGAAGGAGCTCGCCGGCCTGCGTGTGCGCGGCTACACCAAGGCGCGCATCGATGGTCAGTTCCGCGCCCTGGAGGAAGACATCAAGCTCGATCGGCGCCGCAACCACACCATCGAGGTCGTGGTCGATCGCGTGATCGTGCGCGGCGGCGTCGAGCGCCGGCTGACCGAGTCGGTCGACGTCGCCCTCAACCTCGCCGACGACATCGTCGTCATCAACACCTTCGAGGGCGGCGACCGGCTGTTTTCGCGCCGCCTGGCCTGCGTCGACTGCGGCTTGAGCATGCCCGAGATGACGCCGCGCGCCTTCTCGTTCAACTCGCCGCACGGCGCCTGCACCGTGTGCCAGGGCCTCGGGTCGATGATCGACTTCGATCCGCATCGCGTCGTCCCCGACGAGAGCAAGTCGCTCGCCGACGGCGCCATCGTTCCGTGGGCCAAGGGCGATCGCAAGTTCGTGAAGGAGGCGCTGCAGTCGCTGTCGCGGGACTTCGCGATCGATCTCAACCTCCCGTTCTCGCGGCTGCCGCGCAAGTCGCGCGATGTGCTGTTGTTCGGCGCCGGCAAAGGATTCGAAGGGCTGCTGCCGAACCTGCGCCGCCGCTACGAGGAGGGAAGCTGGGCGGAGCAGTCGGAGCTCGACCTGTTCCGCACGCTTCGTCCCTGCACGGCCTGCCACGGTCAGCGCCTGAAGCAGCAGAGCCTGTCCGTCAAGGTCAAGGGCCGGACCATCTCGGACTACGTCAACTTGCCGATTGCCGAAGCGTTGGACGTGTTCGATGGCTTGCAGCTGACCGATCGCGAAACGATCATCGCCGAGCGGATCCTCAAGGAAATCCAGGAGCGGCTGAGCTTTCTGAACGATGTCGGCGTCGGTTACCTGAGCCTCGGCCGCAGCGCCGCGACGCTGTCGGGAGGGGAAGGTCAGCGTATCCGCCTCGCGACCCAGATCGGCGCCAACCTGACCGGTGTGCTGTACGTGCTCGACGAGCCGTCGATCGGCCTGCACCAGCGCGACAATCGCAAGCTGCTCGCCACGCTCTCGCGCCTCCGCGATCTCGGCAACACCGTCATCGTCGTCGAGCACGATGAAGAGACGATCCGGATGGCCGACTACGTCATCGACCTCGGCCCCGGCGCCGGCGATCTCGGCGGACACGTGATCTTTCAGGGAACACCGAAACAGCTCATGGAGCGGTCGGACCCCACGTTTTCGCGGACCGGCGCCTATCTCACCGGCGCACGATCGATTCCGACCCCGGCGGCACGGCGGCCGGCGCTCAAGGGCGAACTGGTTATCCGCGGCGCGCGCGAAAACAACCTGAAGAACATCGACGTCAGGATTCCACTCGGCCTGCTGACCGCGGTCACCGGCGTCAGCGGTTCCGGCAAATCGACGCTGGTCAACGACATCCTCTACAAGTCGCTGGCGCAGACGCTGTACAAGGCCGGGGACGAGCCGGGCGAGCACGACAAGCTGGAGGGGATCGCCCTGATCGACAAGGTGATCGAGATCGATCAGTCGCCCATCGGGCGCACACCGCGGTCGAACCCGGCGACCTACACCGGGCTGTTCACCTTCATCCGCGATCTGTTCGCGTGGATGCCTGAAGCCAAGACGCGCGGCTTCAAGCCGGGCCGATTCTCGTTCAACGTCAAGGGCGGCCGCTGCGAGGCCTGCCAGGGCGACGGCGTGATCGCGATCGAGATGCACTTCCTGCCCAACGTCTACGTGACCTGCGAGCAGTGCAAGGGCCGCCGCTACAATCGCGAGACCCTCGAGATCAAGTACCGCGGCAAGTCAATCGCCGACGTCCTCGAGCTCACGGTGGATCAGGCGCTGCCGCTGCTCGAGAACCTGCCGGCGATTTCCAACAAGCTGCGCACGCTTCAGAGCGTCGGGCTTGGCTACGTCGCGCTGGGCCAATCGGCGACCACGCTGTCGGGCGGTGAGGCGCAGCGGGTGAAGCTGGCCAAGGAGCTGTCGAAGCGCGGCACCGGCCGCACGCTCTACATCCTCGATGAGCCAACCACCGGCCTCCACTTCGAGGACACGCGCAAGCTGCTCGACGTGCTGATGAAGCTGGTCGATCAGGGCAACACCATCGTTGTGATCGAGCACAATCTCGACGTGATCAAGTCCGCCGACTATGTCATCGACTTGGGACCCGAGGGCGGCGCCGGCGGTGGCCGGATTATTGCCGCCGGCACCCCGGAGGAAGTGGCGCAGCACGAAACCTCGGCGACCGGCCGCTTTCTGGCCGACCTCTTCGCGCACGAGCTCGGGCGTCCACACCAGTCAATCGCCGGATAGCGCCTGTGGTAGAATCGCCACAACGTCGCGGGGAATCGCTGTGGCCCACGTACCACAACACGTCGATTTCCGGTCAGGCTCCGATCCTTCATCGCGGCTATAAGTTGTTGTTAAATAATATAATTACAACTATCATCGACGGTAATGTAACA
>DATASG010000149.1:0-6203 GCA_036269295.1 Vicinamibacterales bacterium
GGATGACGCCGTTGTTCGTCGCTGCCCAGATGACGCCGGCCTTCACCGTCGACACGGAAAAAGTGGTGATCGACGGCACCGACGGGGTCGGCGGACGCGGCGGCGTCTCCGATCGGCCGGACACGTCGGTGAGGTCCGGGCTCATTTCCTGCCAGGTCATCCCCGCGTCCGACGTCTTCATCAGGAACTGCGTGGCGTAGTAGAGCGTATGCGCGTCCTGCGGCGAGAAGAACATCGGAGCGTTGTTCACCGATCGATACTTCGCTCCCGGCACGAACACATGCGCAATCTGCCCGGTGCGGCGATCGAACCGCACCAGAGTCCGATACCAGCCGCCGGCGAACACGATATCCGGATCCAGCGGATCGGGCGCCAGATAGCCGAACTCGAAACCACCAGGCGAGTACCAGTCGCGATAGCTGATCTCGCCGAAGTCGCTGCGGTTGGGGACGGCCACCGATCCGCTGTCCTGCTGCGCGGCGTAGACGAAGTAGGGAAGCCGGTCGTCGGTGATCACATGGTAGAACTGACCCGTAGGCTGGTTGTACCAGCTGCTCCACGATTTCCCCGCGTCGACGCTGACGATCGCGCCCTGGTCGACCCCGGCGAGCAGGCGGCTCGAGCGGTGAGGGTCGACCCAGACGAACTGAAAATCGTCGCCGCTGGGCGCGCCGGCGAAGGCGTCAAAGGTGCGGCCGCCGTCGATGGAGCGATAGAGGGCCGTCTGCGTGACGTAGACGAGATCGGGATTGCTCGGGTCGGTGATGACGCCGACCGGCGTGATGCGCGGGTCGCGGTTGGCACGCGTCCAGGTCTCGCCGCCGTCTTCGGATCGATAGAGGCCGTCGCGGAGGCCGGCGAGCACGATGCGGCCGCCGCTCCTGGCCACCACCCCGAACGCCTGGCGGCCGATGGGCGGCGAGGAGAGCCCCTTCGCGGCGAGCTTCGTCCAGGTGGCGCCGCCGTCGGCGGATCTGAAAATCGCCGGCTCCCGGGTGAAGGGCGGTCCGCCTGGCGCCGCCGCAGGTTCGCCAGGCAGGACAGGCCACATCAAGGATGCGCCTCTCAGGCCGGCGGAGGGGTACAGCGAAGCGAACATCACGCGCGGGGCATCGGGTGCCGCGACCACCGACGGGCAGCCGGCGGTGTCGTCGACGAAAAGCACCTTGGCCCATGTCCTGCCGCCGTCGGCGGTGCGGTAGACACCGCGGTCCTGGCTCGGCGTTCGTTCGCCGATCGCGCCCACCACCACCTCGTCAGGGTTGGTCGCGCTGATGACGATCGACCCGATGTAGTGCGTGTCGCGCAGGCCCACGTTGACCCACGACTTCCCGCCGTCGGTCGACTTGTAGACACCGTCGCCGCGTGACTCCTCACCGGTGCCGACGTAGATGGTCTGCGGATCCGACGGCGCCACGGCCAGCGCGCCGATGGACGCCATCCCGGTCTGGTCGAAGATCGGAGCCCACGTTTGCCCGGCGTTCGTGCTCTTCCAGACGCCGCCGCCGGGCGTTCCGAAGTAGTAGGTGTTGAGGTCGGACTGGTCGACGGCCCCCGCCGAGACGCGGCCCGCGCGGTAGGGACCGATGAGGCGCCAGCGAAGGGCGGCGAATCGTGACGGATCGACCTGGGCAGCGGCGGGCGCAGCCGACGCGGCGGCGATCAGGAGGTGCAGACAGAGGCGCGGCCATCGAACGGGGTGACTCATTCGGGGAGTCTACTTCGGGGCAGGAAGGGCAGGAAGGGCAGGAAGGGCAGGAAGGGCAGGAAGGGCAGGAAGGTTGACATGGCCCATGCGTCATGGGTAGGCTCGGGTAAGATGTCAACCCGAAACAGCGTGCGCCGCATGTTTCGACGAACCCGCCGGCTGGACGACTTCACCGCGGAGGTCGAGAGTCACCTCCAACTGGAGATCGACCGGCTCCAGGACGAGGGACTGACACCCGACGAGGCGCGCGCGGCGGCGCGTCGCGCCTTCGGCAGCCTGACGGCGTCGCGGGAGCGCTTCTATGAAGCGCACCGCTGGCTCTGGTGGGACCGGTTGTGGCACGACGTCCGCTACGCCGCACGCATGCTGCGCCGGTCACCCGGTTTCACCAGCGTCACCGTGGCGACGATGGCGCTGGGGATCGGCGCGACGACGGCGATGTTCAGCGTGATCGATGCGACGCTGCTGCATCCGCTCCCGTACCCGCAGGCGGATCAGCTGGTCAGCGTCGAGGACGATCTGCCTGGGCTGGGTTCGTACGACGTCGGCCTGTCGCAGCCGGAGTGGCTGGATCTGGAGCGCTCCGGCATCTTCCAACAGATCTCGCCCGCGTGGTTCGACGAGAACAACCTCACCGGCTCGTCGCGGCCGACGCGGGTCCGCTTGAGCAGCGTGGCGCCGAACTACTTCGCGGTCCTCGGGGTGAAGCCGCAGTTGGGCCGCAGCTTTCCGCCCGAGGATCGGTCGCCGAGCTTCACGCAGGAAGTCGTCATCAGCGATGGGATGTGGAAGCGCGGCTTCGGCGGTGATCCGAACATCCTTGACCGGAGCATCCGCCTCGACACCGACCTCTATCACATCGTCGGCGTCATGCCTCCGGGCTTTCACCCGCCCGGGCGGACGACCGAGGAACGGAATCTCGATGTCTGGGCCGCGACGAGCTTCTACGGCGCGCCGATGTCCGATCACCCGCCGCGCAGCGGACGAAATATTCCTGGCGCGATCGCGCGTCTGGCACCCGGGCTCACCATCGCCGCGGCTCAGAGCCGGGTCGACGCGCTGGTCGCGGCGTTGAGGGGGCAGTACCCCGGCGACTACCCGGCACACGCCGCCTGGCGCGTGCGGCTGGTTCCTCTGAAGGAAACGGTGTACGGCAACGTGCGGCAGTCCCTGGTGCTGCTGCTCGGCGCGGTCGGACTCGTGCTGCTGATTGGTTGCGTCAACGTGGCCAATCTGCTGCTGGCGCGAGCGGGTGCACGAAGCCGCGAGCTCGCCGTCCGCCAGGCGCTCGGCGCCGGGCGTGGCCGTCTGGTTCGGCAGCTGCTGACCGAGAGCATCTGCGTGTCGCTCCTGGGCGGCGCTGCCGCGATGGGGATCCTGTTCGCCTCGGAACGCTATCTGGTGCGTCTGGTGCCGGACGGCCTGCCGCGGCTCAGCGACATCGCCATCAACTGGAAGGTGCTGCTGTTTGCGCTCCTGGCCACCGCCATTTCCGGCGCCATCTTCGGACTCGTTCCCGCCTTGCACGCCGGCCGGGTTGAGGTGACGTCAGCGCTCAAGTCCGACGCGCGCGGGTCGACCGCCTCGGGCGAGCGAACGCGGACGCGCCGCCTGCTCGTCGTCGCGGAATTCGCGTTGTCATTGGTGCTGATGGTGGCGGCTGGACTGCTGCTTCGCAGCTTCTGGGACCTGCTGAAGGCGCCGCTCGGATTCAATCCGCAGGGGGTGCTGACGCTCCGCACCCGCCTGCCGTATCCCAACGATGTGAGCATCGACAAGTACCGGACGGTCGCATCGGAGGCGCCGTTCTTGCGCGAAGTCCTTCGTCGCAGCGAGCGGTTGCCCGGGGTTGAGGAGGCCGCCCTCGGCAGCAGCAGCGCGATTCCCCTCGACCACCCGCAGCAGGACACCAACACCGTGCCGATGCTGATCGAAGGGCGCGGCACCGACGCCGCGCAGGCGCCGCTGGTCGAAGGGGCGGTCGTCACGCCGGGGTACTTTCATCTGCTCGGGAGGACGCTGGTGCGCGGCCGCCTGTTGACCGACTTCGACAACGAGACCGCGCCGCCGGTGGCGGTCATCAACGACGCGATGGCGCGCGCGTTCTGGCCGAACACGAACCCGCTGGGCCAGCACGTGAAGCTGTCCCGCTCGGCGACCTCCTGGACGACCGTGGTGGGGATTGTCGCCGACGCGCGGACCGAATCGCTGAAGGACGCCCACGTCCCGGCGATCTACGCCAGCGCGTATCAGGGGACGACGAAGCATCTCGCGATCTTCCTGCGCGGCCGGGTGGACGCGGCCGCGACGGCCGATCAGGTGCGCGAGCAGGTGCAGCTCGTCGATGCCACGCTGCCGGTGTTCGGGGCTCAAATGCTCGAGGACACGGTGGCGGCGTCGCTCGCCGAGCGGCGGTTTTCGATGCAGCTGGTGGGGCTGTTCGCGGTCACCGCCCTGCTGTTGGCAGGGCTCGGCATTTACGGTGTCATCTCCTACATCGTCAGCGAGCGGACGCGGGAGATCGGCATCAGGCTGGCGCTCGGTGCGGAGCGGCGAACCATCGTCGGCATGGTGCTCGGCCAGAGCATGCCGCCGATCGTGGCGGGCGCGGCGATTGGAATCGCCTGCGCGCTGGGGGTTGCGCGCCTGATGGCGGGACTTCTATACGGCGTTCGGCCGACCGATCCCGCGACGTTCTCAGCGGTGCCGGTGGTCCTGGTCGTCGTCGCGTTGTTCGCCTGCTACATTCCGGCGCGGCGGGCGACGCGGATCGATCCGATGATCGCGTTGCGAGATCAGTAGGAGGGACCGGTCGAAGGGTGTCAGGACACCCTTCGACCGAGCGCGAGCGAACAACGCGCCCGCGATTACGGCTTCATCTCCTTGCCGCTGATCTGCAGGTCGAAGCCGTCCGGGTCTTTGACGTGAAAGCTGTTCTCCGTATCGACGCGTGGGCTCAGGCCCCGCCGGTCGAGCTCGGCCTTCACTTTGCCCTGGTCCCAGGTCTCGATCGTGTAGGCGATGTGATCGACTTTCGGCGTCGCATTGCCGGCGCGCGCATTGCGCGCCAGGAGCCACGAGCCGTGGTAACCGAAGGTGAGGTAGCACTGGCTGCCGTTGTCCTGGGTGACCTTCATCCCCAGGAGCCCCGCGTAGAAGTCACGCGTCTTCGTGTAGTCCGCGACCTGATAGGAGATGTGGTTGACCGCGATCGCCTTGAAGGTTGTGCCTTCGGCGGCGGCGGCCGCCGGTGCGGCGCCGGCCGCGGACGCCGCGGTGACGCCCAGGGCCAGGGTCTGGATGAGCTGACGCCGCGTCAGCCGGCCGTTCTCGAAATCCTGAAGCAGCTTTGCAATGATGGCTTCCATCTGTCCGTCCTTTCGGTAGCGCTCTTCTAGCGTGCGTAGAGCGGGGACCGAACCACGCGCTACAGCATTGTGAAAAACGCAGTAGAGCGCACATCCTACAGCTTTTTTCATCGCCGCGCAGAGCGTGTAGTAGACTGCCGCGCCGCCCGCGGACGGGCGTGCTCGAACTCGCGCGAGAGCCGCACATGACGCCACCGGCGATACGACTCGCCATCAGCGCCGCCGCCACCGTCATCCTGACCGCGGCCTGCGGGAGCAGCACGACAAGTCCAGGCACTGCACCTTCGGCCAACACCTTCCACGCGGAAGTGGCCGATCCGGCCGGGGATGCGATCGCGTCTGCCGGTGTCCTCAACCCTCCAGATTTGGTGCACGGCACCGTGGACGTCGCGGGTGGGTCCGTCACCTTCAACATCCAATTCGCCGCTGGCACGTTCGACCGCCAATCGACACGCGTCAGCATCGAACTGGATATCGATCAGAGCTCGGCCACAGGCATCGGCGGAGCAGGCCTCGGCATCGACTACGTCCTGGACATGTGGGCGCCTACCAATCAAGCCAAGGTGCAGCAGGCGATGCCAGCCGCGTGCGCCGCGGGCGGGCCGTGCTATGGCGACACGGCGAGCGTCGCGCTCACTTTCGGCGTCGACAGCATGACCGCATCCGTGCCGCTGGGGTTGCTCGGGAATGCGAGCGGACGACTGAACTACCGCGTCTTCGCCTACCTATCGCCGCAGACCACGACACCGATAACCGTGGCCGACGTCATGCCGGACATCAACCTTGCTGCGGCGCACGCTCCGTGACTGCGCAGCGAAGAGATCTTCACCTCGGTGGTGCTCGTTCCTACTATGTCATCAGCCGCGTCCACTGCGCAGTGTCCGTGTACTGCTGGAACGTCACGATCTTGCCGTCGCGGAAGCGATACACGTGGCAGAACGGCGCGTCGAGCGTCGCGCCGCCGGCTTTCATCGTGCCACCATAGCGACCGAGCACGACGACGTGATCGCCGCCGTCGATGAACGTGCTGGGCGCGACGGCGAAGTTGTCGATGGCCGCCGCCAGCCGGGCAAACACGCCTTCGCCCACTCCCTGAGGACCCACGTAGGGGTTACGGTCCGCAAGAG
>DATASG010000150.1:0-3469 GCA_036269295.1 Vicinamibacterales bacterium
ATATTCTTGTTCGGTTCGCTCGGCGTCACCCGAGTCGATGCCATTGGAGGATTCCATGGACATTCGGTCCGCTTTTCGACTCCTACTGGTTACGGCGGGAATGGCCGCGCTGTTCACGAGCACTCCTGTCGCGATCGCCGACGCCTATCTCGGCCGGATAGTCATGCGCGGGGCGCTCCCCTATGACCGGTCTTACGAGCAGCTGAGCCCCGAGCAGAAAGCGGCGTTGCGGGCGGAATACGATAGCGTCGGTCCCAACGACGAGCCGCCGTATCCGAAGTACGGTCTGATCGAAGTGGCCGATGCGGTGGCACGGATGCCGCGTCGCGAACCGGTCGAGGGCGACATGGTTCTCACCGTCCGCGTCGACGAACGCGGTGACGCCAAATCGGTGTCCGTTTACAAGACTCCCGATGCCAAGCTTTCCAATCTGGTCGCGTTGATGCTGACCCGAAGCAAGTTCAAACCGGGAGTGTGCGAGGGCCGGCCGTGCACGATGGATTACGTGTTCAAGTACTATTTCAAACTTAGCGCCTGACGTCGCCTTCCTGACGAAATCGAAGCGAGCTTTGATCGTTGCGGCAGAACCTTCGATCGAATTCAGCCGAGTCATGTCACAGTTGATGTTGCGCATCGGCGCCTGTCTCGCCGTCGCGCTGCTCGTTGCCGGATGCGGCGGCGGTGGCGGATCGGGCGGAAGCCCGGCACCACCGGCCCCCACCTTTACCGATCCGGTGCTCTATTCGACCGCGGCCACGGCTTCGGTGCCGAGCGCCGCCGAGATCAGCGCGGTCACGCATCACCAGCTGATGCTCAACGGCGCGACGCTCAATTACACCGCTACCGCCGGCCACCTGACCGCCCACGATCTGATCAGCAACGCGCCGGAAGCCACTTTTTTCTACGTCGCCTACACGCTCGACGGCGCGAACGCGGCGACGCGGCCGGTAACGTTTTTCTACAACGGAGGCCCCGGTTCGTCGACGGTCTGGCTGCATCTCGGGTCGTACGGCCCCAAGCGACTGGTAACCGGCGATCCCGCGACGACTGCACCGACGCCGTTTCCGCTGGTCGATAATGCCGAGAGCCTGATCGACGTCAGCGATCTGGTGTTCGTCGACGCGGTGGGCACCGGCTTGTCCGAAGCGATCATGCCCAACGTCAACCTGAGCTTCTGGGGTGTCGATGCCGACGCCGCGGTGTTTCGCGATTTTGTCATCCGTTATCTCGCCGCCAACAATCGGGGGGCCTCGCCCAAGTTCCTGTTCGGCGAATCCTACGGCACCACCCGCAGCGCCGTGCTGGCGAACCTGCTGGAAAGCGCCGGGGTGGGTCTCAACGGCGTCGTCCTGCAATCGTCGGTGCTGAACTACAACGTGGCCTGCGGGGTGATCGCTCCGATCGTCAGCTGTGCCGGTTACCTGCCCTCATACGGCGCCGTAGGCGCCTGGTACAACCTCGACAATCCGAACCCCGCGCCGCCGGCGCTGCCGGCGTTCATCGCCCAGATGCGTGCGCTCGCCGCCAATCAGTACGACCCGGCGGTTACCGCGTTTCTGACGATGGGGACCGCGCCTCCGGGCAGCCTGCTTTCGCAACTGGCCGCCACGACCGGTATGCCGGTGGCCGGCTGGCTGACACATTTCAATCTCGACCCCGGCTTCTATCACGCCAATCTGATTCCCGGCACGCTGATCGGGCTCTACGACGCGCGCGTGTCGGCGCCGATCGGGAGTGCGCTGGCGATCGAGGGCGACCCGTCGAGCACCTTCATAAATGCTGCGTTCGCCTCCGCCATCACGACGTATCTGAACGGTGGTCTGCAGTACACCAATCCGTCGAGCTACGTACTCCTGAGCAACGCGATCCAGAGCTGGGGCTTTGCGCACGACGGAAACCCACTGCCCGACACCATTCCGGACCTGGCCGCAGCGCTGGCGCAGAATCCGCAGCTGAGGGTGCTGTCGGTCAACGGCTACCACGACCTGGTCACGCCATTCTTCCAGACCGAACGCGATCTGGCGCGGTTGGGTCCGATCTCCAACCTGCAGTTGCGCTTCTATGTCGGTGGACACATGACCTATCTCGACGACGGATCGCGCGCGCTGGCGAAGGCCGATTTGGCCCAGTTCTACCAAACCGCGACGGCGGGGCCATGATGCCGCGCCGTCCGGAAGGCGCCCCGACGATCGGCGGCTCGACCGCTGGCTGGTCTTCGCCGCTCAGGCTTGCGCTCGCCGCCGCCGCGCTCGCTGTCGTCGTCGCCGCCACCGTCGGCCCGGTGCGGGCCGCGACGGCGCAGTCGCCACCCGCGACGATCGAGACGACCATACGCGATCCGTGGGTACCTCCCGAGCTGCGCACACCGGCGCCGACACCGCCGTCGCAAGGCGCTGCCCTGCGCGCCCAGGTCGAGCGCAAGCTGAAGGCGGGATTCGACAGGGCGGACGTCGCCCGCAGCGGAACGGTGACGCGCGACCAGGCGCGCGCCGCGGGCCTCGGTTACATCGTCAAGCACTTCGACGACATCGACCGGCAGCGCGCGGGCGCCGTCAGTTTCGATGACGTCAAGCGCTTCCTGCGCGCCCGCGGCGCGCAACTCGACTAGGGCGACAGCGCGACCGCTGCTTGTTGTCCCGGCGCGAAAGTCACGCCGGCGCGCGCAATCTCTGCGCGGCCAGCGCGTATCCGCCCGCGGCGCCGTCGATGAAATGGACGTGGTTGCTCTCGGTGATCGACGGGACGATGCAGGTCATGATCGCAGCGGGCTGGCGGTGTATGCCGAAGCGCACGATGTTGTCGCGCTGCGCTTCGGCGAGGAGCTGCTCGATCCTGTCGGCGATCGCAGGCGTGCAGTCGAGCGTCATGCGCAGGTTGTCGTCGTACTTGCGGAAGTCCGAATTTTCGACGACCTCGCGCCGATACACTGCCGGGTCGAATTCGCCGACCCGCATGCCGGTCCGCATGACCGTGTACGACAGCAGTGTCCTGAACAGTATGCGAAGACGGCAGAGGAACAGGTTCTCGCCGCGCCGGCGCGATGTTCGTGTCTCGAGCTCGGCGCCGGGCGGCGGCCATCTGACGTCCGGCGCGTTGCCGGGAACAGGTCGCGCGACCTCGGGGCTGTTTTCGAGATCGGCCAGCAGCGCTTCGACGACGGCGCGGAACGCCGGATCGCCGTAGGTGACCGGCATCACCAGCAGCGAAACGATCAAACCGTGCGTCGGCCGAATGTCGTTCCAGCGACACGACAGCCCGGTGAGGTCGGGACGCTCTCCGGGCTCGCCGCCTTGCAGCGTGAAGCGACCGGTCTTCATCGCGCGCTCGGCCCACGCGAGGCCGCCGCCCGAGAACATCGCATACGACACGTGCTTCGACGGCCCGAAGCGCGCGACGCTCGCCGTCAACCCCTGCTCGTTGATGGCCGCCACCGGGACCAGCGCGGTGCGCAACGTGAGATCGAGCTCGT
>DATASG010000151.1:0-19358 GCA_036269295.1 Vicinamibacterales bacterium
GCCAGCGCCGGCCGCTTCGTCGGCCGGCCGCCTCTGGGCGCGCAGGCGTTCGGCCAGTTTCCGCAGCGGCTCGATCGATCGTTCAACCCTGAGACCGGCGCGCTGCTCTCGGCGAACATCTACGTGCCGGTAATGCAGACCCTCGAGCTGCCGCGGGCCGACGGTATCTCCCTGGAGATCGAGCGGAAAATCCGTCCGGGACTCGAGGCGCAGACGACTGTCCGCGCCCGCAACGGCAGCCACCTCCCGACGGTGCTGGTCGGGCCTGCGGGTGGCAGCGCGGTGCTGGCCAGCTCGGGCGGCAGCGAATACCGCGAGCTGCAGGTGTCGATCCGCCAGGCGTGGAGCGACGACGCGCAGCTGTTCGTGAGCTACGTACGCGCCTGGTCGCGGGCGGAGTCGAACGACTTCGGATCGACGTTCACCAACCTCGATACCCCGCTGTTGGAGCCGAACGACTCGGGCTCGCCGGCCGTCGCCGACGTGCCGCACCGGCTGCGCGCATGGTCGACCTTCATCCTGCCGCGCCGCGTCGTGATTTCTCCGGCGGTCGACTGGCACTCCGGATTTCCGTACTCGGTGCAGGACCTCTATCGCCACTACGTCGGCGGCTTCAACACCGAGCGGCTGCCGGCGCTGTTCGCCGTCGACCTGACGGCGTTCAAGACCGTCGATATCTTCACCCGCAAGATGGATCTGGGCCTCCAGGTGTTCAACTTGACGAACCACTTCAACCCGCGCGATGCGATCTCGGTGATTGACTCGCCCCGCTTCAAGGAGCTCACCAACAACCCGGGTGTCACCTTCGGCGGCTACATGCAGGTGCGCTGGTAACCCGCTGCCCGCCGGACGCGCGGCGCGCTTCGGCGGGGCTGGCGCCGCGGGCGTATAATTGTTGGTTGCTACGCTGATGCGGTGCCTAGCTGTCTGTCAGGACGAACTGGTGATCAGGATGCTCGACGAGATCCTGTTGCCCGGTTTCGAGGTCGAGTTCATCGTCGAGAACCGGTTGCTCGCCCGCCGTCTTCACGAGGCCGGGGTGACGGTGACGGCCGGCGACCCTCGGCGCACCGACACCTACCTCAAGGCGGACATCGGCCCCTCCACCTGCGTGATCATCGAGGACAACGGCAAGCGTAGCCTGAAGAAGCTCCTGGAAGCGGTCCGCGACGCCGGTGGGACGCTGGTCTACGTGCTGGGGATCGGCGCTGAGGCCACCGGCAAGCGCGCCGAGGAATTCCACACCGAGTTCCCCGACGTCGCCTACCTGTCGATGTCGGAGCTGTTCGGCGGGCCGCTGCTGACCGAGTTCAGCCGCTCGATGACCCGGGCGCGGGTGCAGCAGTACCAGCGCTACTTCAGCGACGCCGAGCGCGTGCTGATCATGTTGCACAACGATCCCGATCCCGACGCCTTGGCCAGCGGCCTGGCCCTGCGCAACGTCCTGCGCCGTACCAAGACCACCGCCATCATCGGCGCCATCCAGGGCGTCACACGCCCGGAGAATCTCCGGATGGTCAACCTGCTCGACATTCACATCGAGGCTATCTCTCAGGAGTCGCTGAAAGAGTACGACCGCATCGCGATGGTCGATGTCCAACCGCACTACTTCGGCGGCCTCATCGATCGCGTGGATCTGGTGATCGACCACCACCCGGAGCAGCCGGGTTACACCGCGGTCTTCAAGGACATCCGCGCCGACTACGGCTCGACCTGCACCATCCTGACCGAGCACCTGCGCGCCGTTGACGTCAATATCTCGGAGCGGACCGCGACCGCGATGCTCTATGCGATCAAGTCCGATACGCTCTTCTTCAACCGTTCGACCAGCCGCGTCGACCTCGAAGCCTTTTCATTTCTCTACCCGCTGGCCGACGCCGCGCTGATCCGCAAGATGGAGGGCGCCGAAATCACCCGCGAGCGGCTCGACTACGTGACCAGGGCGCACGCGGTCGGCATCCTGTCGGATCAGGTGTTCAGCGCCTTCCTCGGCTCGATGCCGCGCGAGGACTTCATTCCCTACGTCGCCGACTTCTTCTTGCAGCTCGAAGACGTCAAGTGGACCGTGATCGCCGGAATCGTCGGCGATTCGCTGGTGGTATCGGTGCGCAACCTGGGCTACACCAAGAACGCGGGCGAGTTCGTGCGGCGCCTCTTCGCCGATATCGGCAGCGCCGGCGGCCATCGAGCGATGGCCAAGGCGGTCGTGCCGCTGCGCGCCTTCCGGGAGAAGTATGGCGACCTGCCCGCGGACGCCATCGGCGCCAGGCTGCAGTCATTCGCCCACGAGTTCCTGCAGCACGACGCTTCACCGCAGGACAAGAAGCGGGAAGTGACAGGAATTAAGAATTAAGAATTCCCAAGTGCCTGATCGAGATCCGCGATCAGGTCGGCCGCATCTTCCAGTCCAACCGAGAGCCGCAGCATCCCCCTGGTCACGCCGGCCGCCTCCAGCTGTTGGTCGGTGTGTCCCCACTGCGACGTGAGCACCGGCATGCTGACGAGGCTCTCGATGCCCCCGAGGCTGGCCGCGCGTTTGACGACCTGCAGCCGGTCGTAGCACCGGGCGGCGCGGTCGTAGTTCCCGCCCAGATCGAAGCAGATCATGCCGCCGAAGCCGCGCATCTGCCGCCTGGCGATGTCGTGATCGGGGTGCGACGGCAGCCCCGGATAGTAGACCTGGCTCACGCGCCGATCGGCGGCCAGGAACTCGGCAACCATCGCGGCGTTGGCGTTGTGGCGCTCGATTCGCAACGGCAGCGTCTTGAGGCCGCGTCCGAGCGCGTACGCAGGGTGCGGGTCCATCACCGTGCCGAGCAACCGGCGCGCCTTCTCGATCGGGGCGACCAGCGCCTTCGGTCCGCTGACCATGCCGCCGGTCACGTCGCTGTGGCCGTTCAGGTATTTCGTGGTGCTCTGCATCGCCAGGTCGACGCCGAGCGCCAACGGCTGCTGGTTCATCGAGCTCGCGAACGTGTTGTCGATCACCGACAGTACACCGCGCGCCCGACAGGCCTCCGCGACCCGGCGGATATCCACACAGCGCAACGTCGGGTTGATCGGCGACTCGAACCAGACCAGCTTGGTCTTGCTGCTGATCACGCGCTCGGGGCTCGCAAGGTCGTCCAGCGAGACAAAGCGTGGCGTGACGCCGAAGTGCGCCAGCAGGTCGTTGAGCAGGTGCAGCGTGCCGCCGTAAATCGCGGCGGCGCAGATGAGCTCGTCCCCCGCCTTCACGTGCGCCATCAGCACGGTCGCGGTCGCGCCCATCCCGGACGAGAAGGTCAGCGCCGCCTCCGCGTGATCGATGGCCGCCAGCTTCTGCTCGACGCTGACGACCGTGGGGTTGGTGTAGCGCGAGTAGAGATACTTCGACGACCGCCCTTCGTTGTAAGCGCGCACCTCCTCGGCGTTGTCGAACACGAACGTCGTCGTCTCGTAGATCGGGGTCGTCAACGGCACCGCGGCAAGTCGATCGACCTCTCCCGCATGAATGAGCTCGGTCGCTGGACCTTTCATAGACCTCCTGAGCAATTCAGAATGATGAATTCGGAATTGTGAATTCATGTTGTGATCGCGAATTCCAAATTCCAAATTCCTAATTCCTAATTCCTAATTCACACCCCAACCCGATCCCCCGAAGCGCCGACCACCGGTTCGATGAACTGGTGATAGGCGTCTTCATAACCCCGGCTAATCAGCTCGCCGAGCCCCTGGCGACGGTGCGAGCGATCGTCGTAGCCGCCGGCAAAGTCGAACGGGCCGATCGGATTGTGTGCCGGACGCACGATGAAGATGCGGACGCCGCCGGTGGTCGTGGTCGCATCGCGGACGACGGCGGCCTCGGCCGACTGGAGGTATTCGCCGAGACGTCCGCGGCCGTCCAGCCGCGGCGACGCCAGAGCGTGCGGGCCCGGTGACTCTGGCGCCGCGGACACCAGCACGATCTGCTCGACGCCGAGGTCGATCAGCTCGTCGATCAGCCTGATCAACCCCGCGGGGCGATCGCAGAGACGATGGGTTTCACCGCGCCAATAGGCGTCGGCGGCGAAGGTGACGAAGCGCCAGTCGGTGGCCAGCGGAATGGAGAGCGCCGCGGCGACGGCGTCGGGCAGGTGGTCGCGTGACACGCCCGCCAGGTCGAACACCTCCGCGCGGCGCGCTTCAGCGGCCTCGGTGGTCGATCGGCGGATCAGATCGCGCCGGCGCTCCTCTGCCACCAGGACGAACAGGAGATCGCGATGGGCGTCGGCATCGTGCACGGTGACGATCAGCTCTCGGAACCCCGGCTGGCCGATGTTCTCGGTCAGCATCTCGGCATAGCGGCGACCGAGCTCGGCCGGCGTCGGTCCCTTGAGTTGGGTCGCGCCGCGCACGAGATCCCACATCACCCGCCAGCAGTGATCGATGGCGTTGGCGGACGACATCGGCGCACGCAGCGCCCGCCACCACCACGCGCCGAGCGTCCGGCTGCCCGTGGCGCCGGCGGCGATCCAGCCGTCGAAAACCGCGACCGCGCCGGCCGTCCCGAGCACCAGCAGCACCAGCCGCGGCAGCCATGTCGGCAGCGCCTCGGGCGCGAACGCCGCCTGGGCGAAGCGAAGATAGGACGCCACCAGCCCGGAAGCGCCGCTGACCCCGACCATCTTCAGCACGAAATCGATCGGGAACACGACCAGCCCGATCGCAACCGCGGCGATTGGCATCGCCACGATCGCCAGCGAGATCGCCAGGGCCCAGACGATCACGCGAGGGACGATCCGCCACTCGTACAGGCGCTCGATCCCGCCCGCGCGCCAGAACCCGCTGTCGTCCCAGAGCCGCTGCGCGCCGTCGACCGCCGCGAACAGCGCCCCGATGACGCCGACCCCACGGCCGGCGACGATGTCGAGCTTGACACCGGCCTCGTGGAGCGCCTTCAACGCCCCGGCATGGTAGGCGCCGGCGGTGCCGGTGCCGGTCAGCACAAGGGCGGTGCGTCGTTGGGGAGAGTAGGGTTCGGGGTTCGGGGGGGAGAGCGGCTCGCCGGCTCGATCCATTAGCCGGCGACTTCGTCGTGAATCGTCGTCAGCTTCACGATTTCGAACTCGCGCGCGCCGCCCGGTGTCACGACCTTCACGGTGTCGCCAGGCTCCTTGTTGATCAGCGCCCGGCCGATCGGCGACGTCGTGGAGATCATGCCCTTCTCGGCGTCGGCGTCTTCGGGCATCACCAGCTGAAAGCTCATCTTCTCACCGCGGCCGTCGATCACTTCGAGCGTCGAGCCGAAGCCGGCGCGGTCGTGCGGAATGCGATCGACCTGGATCAGGGCGATTTCGGCGACCCGCTTCTGCAGCATGCTGATGCGCGACTCGACCAGGCGCTGCCGCTCTTTGGCGGCCTGATACTCGGCGTTCTCTCGCAGATCGCCGAGCTCGCGGGCGCGCTTGATCTCCTTTGGGAGCTCCAGCTTCAGCTCGTGGTTCAGCATCTGAATCTCGTCTTCGAACTTCTTGATCAGCCGGTCTTTCATCGTCTCCCCATCAGTCGGGCAATCGTACCACAGTGCTATCCTTCCCCGAGTGACCATTACCAGCCGGCAGAATCCGCTCGTGGCGCGTTTCCGGAACGCCGCCCGCGGCGACGTCGGCGGCGTGATGCTGCTCGACGGCGCCCACCTGATCGCCGACGCGATTGCCGCGGCGATCACGTTTCAGCTCGCCGCCGTGACGCCGGCGTCTGGCGAAGAGGCCGGCGTCCGAAGGCTCGTTGAGTCACTGCAGCAGAGCGGCGTGGAGGTAATCGTGGTGTCGGCGTCGGTGATGGACGCGGTCAGCCCGGTCAAGACCCCGAGCGGCATTGTCGCCTTAGCTCAGCGGCCGGAGGTCAGCGCCGATCGGCTCTATGGTGGTCCGGCCGCCCTCGTCGTGTCGGCGGTCGACGTGCAGGATCCGGGCAACCTTGGCGCGATCGTTCGCGTCGCGGAAGCCGCGGGCGCTACCGGCCTTGTCGCGGCGGGCGGCTCGGCGAACCCGTTCGGTTGGAAGGCGCTGCGCGGATCGATGGGCAGCGCGCTGCGGCTGCCGATCGCAAGCGAGGTGACTGCCGAGGAGGCCATCGCCGAAGCCCGGCTGCATAGCTGCCGCATCGTCGCCGCCGTGCCGCGCCAGGGCCGTTCGCTCTTCGATCTCGATCTCACGGTGCCGATTCACGTCCTCATCGGCGGCGAGGGTCAGGGCCTGCCCGCGCCGCTCACCGATGCTGCCGACGATCGCGTGACCATCCCGATGCAGGCGCCGGTCGAGTCGTTGAACGCCGCGGTCACGGCGGCGCTCATCGTCTACGAAGCTCGCCGGCAGCGCGGAGGGTAGAATTCAGCATTTAGCATTCAGCATTTGCAATTTGGAATCTTGATGGCCTCCCTGTTTCCGGAAGAAGACCTGCCGGTCGCCGACCGCGCCAGGGCGCCGCTGGCCGAGCGCATGCGGCCACGGACCTTCGACGAGTTCGTCGGCCAGCAGGATCTGCTTGCCCCTGGAAAACCGTTGCGCGAGGCGATCGAGCGCGATCTTCTGCAGTCGATCATCCTCTGGGGTCCGCCCGGCACCGGCAAGACGACGCTCGCGCGCATCGTCGCGGACACCACCCGGGCGCGCTTTGTCTCCTTCAGCGCCGTGCTCGCCGGGATCAAGGAAATTCGCGACGTCATGGCGGAGGCGGAGCGGATCCGGCGATCCACGGGCCGCCGGACGATCGTCTTCATCGACGAGATCCACCGCTTCAACAAGGCGCAGCAGGACGCCTTCCTGCCTCGCGTCGAAGCCGGCGACATCGTGCTGATCGGCGCGACGACGGAGAACCCGTCGTTCGAGGTGAACGCGGCGCTGCTCTCGCGTTCCAAGGTCTTCGTGCTGCACGGGTTGACGACCGACGAGGTTGCCTCAATCCTGCGTCGCGCCCTGGCCGACACCGAGCGAGGCCTCGGCGCCGAGCCGGTGTCGATCGACGAGGACGCGCTGACCGCGATCGCGCTCTATTCGAACGGCGACGCACGGTCGGCGCTGAACCTGCTCGAGCTGAGCCTCGCCGCTGCGCCGTCGATCGATCTCAGACGGCACGTGGATGTGGGCCGCGTCGAGCAGACGATCCAGAAGCGGGCGCTGCTCTACGACAAGGACGGCGAGGAGCACTACAACATCATTTCGGCGCTCCACAAGTCGATGCGCAACAGCGACCCCGACGCGTCGGTCTACTGGCTCGCGCGGATGGTCGAGGCCGGTGAGGATCCGCTCTACATCGCGCGGCGGCTGGTTCGATTTGCCTCGGAAGATATCGGCAACGCCGATCCGCAGGCGCTGACCGTCGCGGTCGCGGCCAAGGAGGCGGTCCATTTCATGGGCATGCCCGAGGGCAACACGGCGCTGGCGCAGGCCGCGATTTACCTGGCGACGGCGCCGAAGAGCAACGCCGTCTACGAGGCCTACAGCCGGGCGGCGGAAGACGCCCACCGGGACGTGGCGCAGCCGGTGCCGCTGCACCTGCGCAACGCGCCGACCAGGTTGATGAAGGACCTCGACTACGGCAAGGGCTACCACTACGCGCACAACCAGCCCGACGCCATCGCCGACATGCCGTGCCTGCCGAGCGCGCTCGAGGGCCGGAAGTACTACGAACCCAAGGAGCGGGGGTTCGAGAAGGAGATCAAACGCCGCCTCGACGGCTGGGAGGAGATCAAGAAGAAGCGGCGGCCCTGACCTCGGTGCACCCGGTGCCTCGGTGGTTCGAGAGGCTCTGTGTCTCTGTGTCTCGGTGGCGATCCTGTGACGATCACCCCAGGATCTCGATCAGCCCCCGAACGACCGCGAGAACAGCTCCTCGATCGCGCGCGTGCCGTTGGGCTGCATCTTGCGCGTGCCGGTGCCGGTGAAGTGCGCGTGCGTGATGATCGGACCGTTGGCCGATGTGCGCTTCTCCCAGTCCTCGCCCGACCAGGTGAACCAGCTGCTCTTCTCCTGATCGAAGACGTGGAGCGGCTTGTTGCACAGCTTCGCGAACTCCGCGCCCCACCCCGTCCCGCCCCGGACCGTGCCATCGTCGAGGATCGCGCCGATGACGTAGATTTCCTGACCGCTGTTCACCTGATACCAGAGCGTCTGCAGCACCTTGCGGATGGTCGGCGCATCCGCATAGCGGCGATGCATGAGACGCGACACGTAGGCCAGGCTGATGTCGCCGGACTGGAGCTCCTCGTGGTTGAGGACGCGGACGCCGCGCTGGCGCGCAATGGTGTGGCCGTCGAACGTGAAGTTCACTTCCTCGATGCCATGCCGCTCGGCGCAGGCGCCGAACGCCGCTTCCGCCCCGGCGGCGCCGCCGCTGAACAGGATGCCCTCGTCACGGTTCATTGTGCCTCTCCCGAGTGCGTGCGATCATAGCATCCGCATGGACCCGAGACGCTATCGCGCCGGCGAATCGATCGAGGATTTCTGCCGCGCCTGCAAGACCGACCGGATGCACACCGTGGTTGCCGCTGACGGGGATGGTCGCCCTATCCGCGTTGACTGCGGCTACTGCCACAGCGAGCACAATTATCGTGGCGGGGCGCGCATCGGCTCCGCCGGACCGCTGGCTCAGGCGCCGGCGTCGTCGCCATCAGATGCCTCGGCCCGTCGAAGCGCTGGAGGAGCCGACGCGGCCCTGGCCCGCCGAAGCTTCAGCGAAGGCGGAAGCGCAAGGCGCGAAGGCGGGCCCATCGTTTCTGAACGCGAAAGGACAAGCCCGCCCATGACCGCCGACCGTGAGGCCGACCTCGAACTGCTGATCCGCCGGGTCATCCGCGAGGAGGCCGGCGTCACGCCGGTCGTACCGGCCGAGAAATGGCGCGGCGGCACTCTGCTGCTCCGTCCCGGTACTGCCGGCCTTCAGGAAAAGAGCTGGCCGATCGAGACCTTTTTCCACAAGGTCGTGATGCTGCGCAATCGGCTGCGGACGCTGGAGCAGCACATCAACAGCTCCGAGCTGCCAGACGATACCAAGGTGAAGCTGCAGGCCTACATCAGCGGCTGCTACGGCACGCTAACAAGCTTCAACGTGCTCTTCGCGGAAGAAGAGGATCAGTTCAAGGGGGCCGGCGGCGACTAGCTAAGCGCCTTCCGATCGATTTCCGTGTAGAGACGACGTTCAACGCAGAACTCGCTGAACCCCGCAGAGAGATAAGACATTCTGCGCGTTCCGCGGTCTCTGCGTTGGTCGTCGGACGCGCTACGGCGCGATGACCCTGAGCGGCGCGCGCTCGACCTGCTCCGGCGTCGCCATCGTGCGCACCGCCAGGAACAGCCCTCCGGACCTCAGCGCGTCGCGGTCGGCGGGGACCAACCTCACAATTCCCGCCGCCTCGCTGGCCTTGTTGGTCATCAGCGTCGCAAGCGCCGGACCCTGGCGTCCACGGTGGACCGAGGCCACAAGCGGCGTCGTGGACGCCGCGTCCCACGCCAGCGTGCCCACGACAGGATCGAACGAGAACGTCACGTGCGCGCCCGACAGATTGACGATGAACGTGAGCGTCGACGGCGCGCGGCCGCCGATCATTGAGGGCGTCGAGGCTGGAGCCTGACGCGGGTGCGTCGCCTGTTCGTAGGAGAACGCGATCGAGAGCAGGGTCGCCTCGCTCCATGCCGGCCCCAGCAGTTCAAGCCCGACCGGCACGCCGTCTTCTGTAAAACCGGCGGGTACGCTGATCGCGGGCAGACCGGTGCTCGCGCTCAGTTGACAGTTCTCACCCCCGCGCTGAGGCTCGCCGATTGCCGCCGCCTTACGGCGAAGCGGCGGATAGGCGACCGCGTCCAGGTGCTGCGCGGTCATCATCCCGGTGACGGACTCGAGCAGTTCGCTGCGCTTGGCGCGCGCCTGCGCGACATCGGGCGTGTCGGGAGAAGTTCTCGCGTTGCGCCGCCTGAATATCGTCTCCAGTGCGAAGGAATAGTCGCCGCGGTCGAGGATCTCGGCGAGCGAGTGTACCGGCGCGTTCGGCCAGCGCGCGAGGTACGCCATCAAATCGAACTTGAACTCTGCGTCGATCAGGCTCGAACCGCGCATCAGCTCGTCGATGCCGGGGATCGACACCTCGACCAGCGTCGCGCCGGCCTTGTGCATCGCCTCCAGCGCCTTGCGATCGATCGCCCCGACTTCCTCCTCTTCCGGTGCGGTTCCGAACAGGTTCTTCACCACTCCGATGGTGGCGTGCTGCAGCGCGTCGCCCTTCAACAGATCGACATAGCTGGGCGGGATGTGGCCGGCGCCGGCCTGCGTCATCGGATCCTCCGGATCCGCCCCCACCGTGGCGTCCAGCATCATCGCGAGATCGGTCACCGTCCGCGCCAGCGGGCCGCCGATGTCCTGCGTGTGCGACAGCGGGATGATGCCGTTGCGGCTCGACAGACCCATCGTGCCGCGCAGCCCAACGAGGTTGTTGTTCGCCGACGGGATCCTGATCGATCCGCACGTGTCGCTTCCCATCCCCGCGGCCGCGAAGCTCGACGCGACCGCCGCTCCCGTGCCGCCGCTCGAGCCGCCGGGATTGCGCGTCAGCTCGTACGGATTGCGCGTCTGCCCGCCGAGCGAGCTGATCGTCGTGATGCCCGCCGCCAGCTCGTGCAGGTTCGTCTTGCCGATGATGACTGCGCCGGCGTCGCGCAGCCGTTTGACTTGAAACGCGTCGCGGCCGGTCATGAAGCCCGTGAGCGCGAGCGATCCACCCGTGGTGGGCATCTCGACCGTTTCGAAATTGTCCTTGATCACGATCGGGATGCCATGGAGAGGACCGCGGACGCGTCCTGCCGCCCGCTCCCGGTCGAGCGCGTCGGCAATCTCGAGTACCTTCGGGTTCATCGCGATCATCGCGTTGATCTGCGGTCCCTGCAGATCGTAGGCGCGGATGCGCGCGAGGTAGGCAAGCACCAGCCCGCGCGAAGAGACGGCCCCTGAGGCGAGCGCCGCCTGAAGCTCGCCGATCGTCCGCTCCCGCACGTCAAATGCAGCCGCTTGCCCTGCCGCCGGCGCCTGCCGGCGGGAAGCGGCGGCAATCGGCGCCGACGCCACCGCGGCGGCCACGCCGCAAGCGGCGAACCAGCGCCTCACTTCGCGGCCCATGCCTTGATTTTCTGGTGCAGGAAGCTGACCGGGATCGCGCCATCCTCCAGCACGCGGTCGTGGAACTGCTTGATGTCGAACTTCTGCCCCAGCGTCTTCTCGGCCTCCTCTCGCGCTTTGCTAATCTCGAGCTTGCCGAGCATGTACGCCGTCGCCTGCCCGGGATAGATGATGTAGCGATCGACCTCGGAGACCACGTCCGCCCGATCTTCGGCGGTGTGCGCAAGCATGTAGTCGATCGCCTGCTGTCGTGTCCAGCCGAGGGTATGGATACCCGAGTCGACGACCAGTCGCGTCGCCCGCAGCGCCTGGCTCGACAGCATGCCGAGGCGGTCGAGATCCGCGGAGAACAGCTTCATCTCGTCGGCGAGCCGCTCGGCGTACAGCGCCCAGCCTTCCTGATAGCCGGCGTTCCCCAGATAGCGCCCGATCGGGTGGATGTCCTTCCGCTCGAGCGCGATGGCGCCCTGCAGGTGGTGCCCGGGAATCGTTTCGTGGAACGCGGTCGACTCCGCCTCGACACGGCTCTTCTTCTCCGCCTCATAGGCGTTGATGAAGAACACCGCGGGACGGCTGCCGTCTTCCGCCGGCGAGTTGTATTCGTTCGGCCCGCTCTTCTCCCGGAACTTCGGGTACCGCTGAATCACGACGTCGGCCTTCGGCAGCAGCCCGAACCAGTCGTGGATGCGCTCCTTGGCGCGCGCCAACGCCGCCTGCGAGCGGGCGATCAAATCGTCCGATCCCTTGAACAGGTAGCGCTTGTCGGTCCGCGCGTGCTGCAGCAGCGCCGGAACATCGCTGACCCCGAACGACCGCTGGCCGATCGCCTTCATCTCGGCGTCGAGCCGCTCGACCTCGCGAAGGCCGGTCGCGTGCACCTCGCTCGCCGCCACCGGCAGCGAGCTGTGAAACCGGACCGATGCGTCGTAGCAGGCGGCGCCGTTCGGGTTCGCCGACACCCCGATCGCCTCGCGCGCCGCCGGCAGGTACTCCTTCTCGAGGAAGTCGCGGTAGCGCTTGAACGCCGGCACGATCTGCTCGCGCACCAGCAGATCGAACTGCTGCTTGAAGTCCGGCGCCTTGTCGCGCACCGATGGCGAGTCGAAGGGCGAATCGGCGGTCGGTGAGGCGATCAGCGTGTCCATCTGGTCGATGACGATGCGAACGTTGCCCTTCGGCGCGGAATAGCCGGCCTTGAGCCCTTCGCGAAGGTTGGCGATCTCGGTGTCGACGTACTTCGGCAGCCGGCTCCAGCGCGCCAGCGCCTCCTTCCGAGCCTCGTCGGTCCCGACCGGTTGAATGGTGACGGTGTAGCCGTCCTGCACCTGCCAGCCGTTGACAAACTGGCTGACGGTCCACAATTCGCTGCGGCAGACCCGCGCGCCGATCGACGCTTCGAGCGCTTCGCGGACGATGGCGTAGGTGCCGCGCAGGGCAGGCGTCTCGATAGTGCCCGGGTCGATCTGCTTCGCCTGCGCGAGCCAACCGTCTTCCTTGGCCTGCCAGGCATGGAGCGCGTCGAACCCGTTGTCGGGGAGCGCGTCGTGATGGCGGCCGGGGACCCCGAAGAACGTCACCTGGTCGGGATTCCGCTGGAAATAGCCCTCAAGATAGGCGTCCGCCAGCGCGTGAACCCGGGTGTCCGCCGGCTCCGGTGCCGGGGCGGCAGAGCCCCGAGCGGCCGGCTTCGGGCCTTCGTTGCAGGCGGCGGCAACAACTGCGAGACAGATGCAGACAAAAGCCTTTGTCTGGTGTCTAAGCATGCCGGATTATACTTTCGGCGCGGAGGCACAATGCAGATCTCGGAACGGACGATTGGTGGAGTGGTGGTGGTGGACGTCTCGGGCAAGATCACCCTGGGTGACGGCGGAGACGTCGCGTTGCGGGACAAGATGCGCAGTCTGATCCAGCAGGACCACAAGAAGGTGCTGCTCAACCTGGGTGAGGTGTCGTACGTGGACAGCGCAGGGCTGGGAGAGATCGTGCAGTCGTACGCGACCGTGACCAAGAACGGCGGGAAGCTGAAGCTGCTGAACGTCACCAAACGGATCAAGGATCTGCTGTCGATCACGAAGCTGCTGACCGTGTTCGAGTGCCACGACAATGAGGCCGAAGCGCTGAAGAGTTTCTAGCACGGCTGGGCGCTCCAGAGCGCCTTCGATTTCGGTTTAGAGGACGTTCAACGCAGAACTCGCTGAACCCGCAGAAAGGTAAGACATTCTGCGCGCTCCGCGGTCTATGCGTTGATCGTGGGACGCTACACGGAACCCGAAATTGCGCTAGCCGGTTGTGTCTGGTTCAGTGCTGGTCGGCGGTGGCGACGGCGGTGTGCGCGAGCGGCTCGGGTTGCTCGTAGGTCGGGAGCTTGCGCAGCATCTCAGCGCGAATCGGCAGAATGAACGAGAAGCGGTAGTCTCCCTGCATCCGGCCGATCGGGATGCCGACGAGGCTGCCGCGCTGATCCAGCACTCCGCCGCCGGAGACGCCCGGGTGGCCGTCGGTCAGGCAGCTGACCAGGCCGTTCGGCATGCGCTGCCCCACGTAGCCGGTCGAGACGATAATCCCTTTCGAGTAGTCGTTGCCAAGCCGGAAGATCGGATCGGCAAAGTCGTAGGCGAACGCGGCGTCGACGCGCAGCGCCGGCAGGTCCAGCTCCCGGGTCTTGATGATGGCCCAGTCGCCGCTGTGCACTTCCACGTCGGCGTCGCCGGTGTCGACGACCTTGGCGGGAACCTCTTTGCCGCGATACACCACCTTGACCGACTGAATCTTTCGCGCGTTCTGGCGATCGTCTTCGTCCTTCAACGCCACCACGGCATGCTTCACGGTGATGAAGTAGCCGCCGCCCAGATAGCCCGCCGTACCGTAGTTCGTCTTGCCGAGGTTGTCGTAGGAATAGAGCTCGACGAAGCTCGATCGGCTTTCGCGCAGCAGGTGCACTGGCAGCAGCCCCATCTCCTCTTGCAGCTGCTCCTTGATCTCGGCGACCATGCGCTGCCGGCTCGTGTCGGCCAGGGCTGCTTTGCCCGCCACCCGTCCGGTAGTGCCGGTGCTCACGACGGCGTCGGTACCAGAGGCACGCGACGACCGCCCGAGCTCGGATCGCACTTCGCTCCGAATCGCCTCGAGCTTCGCGTCGTATGAGGCGCGGCTCGCCGCGTCGCGGTTCCGGGAGTGGACCGCGCCGATGACGAAGAAAAGGATGGCGGTGGCCAGGATGGAGGTCGTGAAAATCAGGCGCCTGGACATCATGCTGCGATACTCCAAGTTCGGCAGCTAAAACACCTTGCGCCGGCAAGGCTTACAGCTTTGCCCTTCGCACCTGCGCACACTGGTGCCGCGATGCGAAAAACCTTTTTCGCTTGGGAAAGGAAACGTCACCAATCTAGCAGGGTGGCCTCAGGGTGTCAAGCGCGTAAGTGCCCACCCCACAACAAAAACGACGATTCCGAAGGTAAAGATCTTCGGGCTGGGGCCGAGCGGGCCCGCCGAAACGATGTCGTACAGCAGGTCGAGCATACCGAAGAGCTGCAGCATGCGTCCGATTTGATACAGGACGGACTTCATATCCGGTCGAAGTTCTTTTCGATCTCACGGCGCATGAGCCTCAGCATCACCGGACGTCCGTGCGGACAGATCGTCGAGTACGACGTCGCCCTCAGCTCGTCAAGGATGTGCGCCATCTTCTCGTAGGTCAGCGGGTAGTTCGCCTTGACCGCCGCGTGACAGGCTGTCAGTGCGGCGATCCGCTGCAGCGCGTCCTGGACCTGGGCGCCGCGATCCAGCCCTTCGAGGTCCGCGGCCAGCGCCAGCAGCGCCTTCGAGCAGTCCTCGATCTTCAGCAACGCCGGCACCGCCGTCACCTTGATCGTGGCGGCGCCGAACGGCTCGACCTCGAAGCCGAGACGCTCGAGCTCGGCCGCGCGATTGACCAATGCCTGCTGTGCCGACGGCGTCAGATCCATGACCATCGGCAGCAGCAGCTGCTGCGACTCGAGCCGCCCGCTCGTCAGCCGCTCCATCACCCGCTCGAACAGCACCCGCTCGTGCGCCACGTGCTGATCGATGATCGCGATCCCCTCGTCATCCACCGCGATGATGAAGGTGTCGCGGAACTGCCCCAGCGGGATCATCGGCTTCAAAGGTTCCGTGGCCGCTCGTGCCTCTGCGCCTGGAACCTCGAGCAACTCGCGAACCCCGCGCACCTCGAGCACCTCGCGAACCCCGAGAACCTCGTTCGGTCTCCATCGGTTCGGGTAGGCCCCTCCAGAAAGCACGTCGGGCAGCGTCCCCGCGAACGGCGCCTGCGACATGTGCTCGGGGCGCAGCTGCAGTTGTGGGGCGGCGCTGTTGCCGAGCGCGTCCCGCAGCGCCCGCCGCACGACCTCGTGCACCAGCGACTGATCGCGGAACCGCACCTCCGCCTTGGTCGGGTGCACGTTGACGTCGAGCGCGTCAGGCGCCATCTCGAGAAACAGGTGCACCTCCGGGCTGCGCTCCTTGATCGAAGCCTGGCTGTACGAGTCGATGATCGCGTGCGCGATCGTCTTGTCTCTCACGATCCGCCGGTTGATGAAGACGTTCTGCGGGCCGCGGGTGGGCCCCTGCTCCGCCAGCGCGGCGATGAAGCCGGAGAGGATGATGCCGCCAGCCTCCTTGTGCACCTCCATCAGGTCGCTGCGCTCGCCGTAGACCTGGTAGAGACGATCGCGGCGCGACACCGCGGGCGGATACTGCAGCACCGTGCGTCCCGCGCTCGTCAGCGTGAAGCCGACCTCCGGATACGCCAGCGCCAGCTGGGTGACCACGCGCGAAACCTGCGCCGACTCGGCGCCGTCCGACTTCAGGAACTTCCGCCGCGCCGGCAGGTTGTAGAAGACGTCGTTGACCTCGACCACCGTACCCTGCGGCGCGCCGATCTCGACCATCGACGCCACCGTCCCACCGTTCACCCGGATCTCGGTGCCGCCCTGCTGCCCCTTCGCGCGCGTCCGCAGCACGAAATGCGACACCGAGGCTATCGACGGCAGCGCCTCGCCGCGAAACCCCAGCGTCACGATGGCGGCGAGATCGCCAGCGTGCCGGATCTTGCTCGTGGCGTGACGTTCCAGCGCGAGCCGGGCGTCCTCCGGCTCCATCCCTTCCCCGTCGTCCTCGACGCGCACCTGCTTCTTGCCGCCGAGCTCGACGTGAATCGTCAGCCGCCGCGCGCCGGCGTCGATCGCGTTCTCGACCAGCTCCTTGACGATGGAGGCTGGACGCTCCACGACTTCGCCGGCGGCGATCTGGTTGGCGAGGTCGGCCGGAAGCCGGTGGATCTTCATGGATGGCTGACGACTGACGACTGCTGACTGACGACTAACGACTAGTATTAGTCCCCGACCCGGGTGGCGAGCGCTGCTTGAGCAGCGGCAAGCCTCGCGACCGGGATCCGGTACGGCGACGCGCTGACGTAGTCGAGGCCGACCCGGTGGAAGAAGTGGATCGACGCCGGGTCGCCCCCGTGCTCGCCGCAGATGCCGAGCTTGAGATCGGGTCGCGTCCTGCGCCCGCGCTCCACGCCCATCGCCACCAGCCCGCCGACGCCGACGGTGTCGATCGACGCGAACGGATCCCGATCGAGGATCTTCCGGTCGGTGTAGATCTTCAGAAACTTGCCGACGTCGTCTCGCGAGAAGCCGAAGGTCAGCTGGGTGAGATCGTTCGTGCCGAAGGAGAAAAACTCAGCTTCGGCCGCGATCTCGTCCGCGGTCACCGCACCGCGTGGAACCTCGATCATGGTGCCGACCAGGTAGGTGACCTTGACCCCCTGTTCCTTCATGACCTCGGCGGCGACGCGATAGACGATCGCCTTCTGGTCCTTGAGCTCTTTCACGAGCCCGACCAGCGGGATCATGATCTCGGGTACCACCTTCGAGCCTTCCTTCTGCAGCCGGCACGCCGCCTCGATGATCGCGCGCGTCTGCATCTCGGTGATCTCGGGGTAGGTGATGCCGAGGCGGACGCCGCGGTGGCCGAGCATCGGGTTGAACTCGTGGAGCTGTTCGACCCGCGCCAGCAGCTTCTTCTTCTCATCGAGCGCCTTCCCGCTCTTGCCGGCCGCTTCGAGGCGCGCGACGTCAACCATCAGGTCTTCTCGCTTGGGCAGGAACTCGTGCAGCGGCGGGTCGATGGTTCGGATCGTGACCGCCTCGCCGCGCATGCCCTTGAAGACGCCGTAGAAATCGTCGCGCTGGAGCGGCAGCAGCCGGTTCAGCGCCGCGCGCCGATCGGCTTCGTTGTCGGCGAGGATCATCTCCTGCACGATCGGGATGCGGCCCTCGCCGAAGAACATGTGCTCCGTGCGGCACAGGCCGATGCCGCGGGCGCCGAAGGCGTAGGCGAGCTCCGCTTGATCCTGCAGGTCGGCGTTGGCGCGGATGCCGAGCGTGCGGTACTTGTCCGCCCAGGAGAGCAGCTGGTCGAAGCGTCGGTAGATATCGGACTTTTTGGCCTCGAGCGATTTGTTGACCACTTGCAGGATCTCGCTCGGCTTCGAGGCGACGCGGCCCAGCTTCACCTCGCCGGTGAGGCCGTCGAACGAGATGAAATCCCCCTCTTTCACCGCCTGTCCGCCGACACGGCACGTCTTCTCGGCTTCGTTGATCACCAGCTCCCCGGCGCCGACGATCGACGGCTTGCCCATCTGGCGGCCCACCACCGCGGCGTGCGAGGTCATGCCCCCGGTGGCGGTGAGGATGCCCTGCGCGACAAACATGCCGTGGATGTCGTCGGGCACGGTCTCGCGGCGGACCAGAATCACCGGCTTGCCCTGGTTCGCCCACTCGACCGCGTGATCGGCCGAGAACACGACGTGGCCGCTCGCGGCGCCAGGTGACGCCGGCAGACCCTTGGTCGCCACCGGAATTTTCCGCCATTCCGCCGGGTCGAAACCGGGCGCCAGCAGCTGGTTCAACGCCTCGGGGTCGACCAGGAGGATAGCCTCCTTCGGCGTCACCAGCTTTTCGGCGACCAGGTCGGTCGCGATCACCACCGCGGCGTAGCCGGTACGTTTGCCGCTGCGGGTCTGCAGCATGAACAGCCGCTCGTCCTGGATCGTGAACTCGAAGTCCTGGACGTCTTTGTAGTGCTTCTCGAGCCGCGTCGTGATCTGCCGCAGCTGCGCGTACGCCCTGGGCATCACCTGTTCGAGCTCACGGATCGGCTGCGGCGTCCTGACGCCGGAGACCACATCCTCGCCCTGGGCGTTGATCAGGAACTCGCCGTAGAACTCTTTCGCGCCGTTCGCCGGATTCCGGGTGAAGCCGACGCCGGTCCCCGAGCGATCCCCGGTGTTGCCGAACACCATCATCTGCACGTTGACCGCGGTACCGATATGATCGGGGATGTCGTAAATGCGACGGTATTCGATCGCGCGCGGGTTCATCCACGAGCGGAACACCGCGTCCCTCGCCATCGTCAGCTGGGCTCCAGGGTCCTGCGGGAAATCCTTCTTCGCCTTCTCCTTCACGACTTTCTTGTAGCGCGCCACGACCTCACGCAGCGCCGTCTCGTCGAGGTCGGTGTCGAGCTTGGTATGGCGCGACTTCTTCACCGCGTCGAGCTCGTGCTCGAACGCGTCCTTGGAGATTTCGAGCACGACGTTGCCGAACATCTGGATGAAGCGGCGGTAGCTGTCGTAGGCAAAGCGGCCGTTCTGGGTCCGCGCCTTCAAGCCCTCGACCGCATCGTCGTTCAGGCCGAGGTTCAGGATCGTGTCCATCATCCCGGGCATGGAAAACTTGGCGCCGGAGCGGACGGAGACCAGCAGCGGGTTGGAGGTCGAGCCGAGCGTCGCGCCCGCGACCTTCTCGAGCGTCTTGACATGTTCGGCGATCTCCTTTTCGATCGCGCCGGGGATCCTCTGCTTCTCTTTGTAGTAGATGTTGCAGACCTCGGTGGAGATCGTGAAGCCGGGCGGCACCGGCAGGCCGGCGTTGGTCATCTCGGCGAGGCCGGAGCCCTTGCCGCCGAGCAGATCCTTCATGTTGCGGTTGCCGTCGGCTTTACCGGAGCCGAAGAAGTACACGTATTTCCTGCTCTTGGGGCTGGAGGCTCGGGCCGGCTTCTTCTTCGCTGCGGTCTTCTTCGCCATGGTCATGACTCCGTCGGCTCGACAAGTTGGATAATCGGGTAATCTGGTCTCATGGTCCCATGGTCTCCTGTTGATGATCGTCTGATCTCCTGCATAT
>DATASG010000152.1:0-7997 GCA_036269295.1 Vicinamibacterales bacterium
TGCGCCAACGCCGCGTCCACCTCTCGTCTGATGCGCTCGCGCCCCGCGAGTGCGCGCACGTAGTCCTCACCGAGCACGTAGCGGCCCATTTCCAGGCGGAGACGCACGTTGGTGGTGTACTTTTCCGGCATCGACTCGAGCGTGGCCGCGTGATACGCGGCGGCGTCGGCCATCACCAGGTGCAGATAGACGGAAGCGATCTCGGCCGCGTGATGAATCTCGATCTCGTCGATCCGCGCCCCGGCCACGCTCAGGCGCGCCAGCGCCTCCTCGAACCGGGCCCGCACCTCGTCGTCGAGCAGGTCGCAGAAATACGTGCGCGGGACGCCGAGCCGCAAACCGTGGATTGGTACCGGCGCCGGCGGCTTGGCCGACACATCGCCCATCAGCGCGTGATACACGAGTGATGCGTCGGTCACGCTCTGCGCCAGCGGGCCGATGTGATCCAGTGTGCGCGACAGTGGTACGACGCCGTCGACAGACAGCTCGCCCAGCGTTGGTTTGAGCCCGACGATGCCGCAGGCGGCGGCGGGAATGCGTATGGAGCCGCCGGTGTCGGTGCCGATCGTGGCGAGCGCCATTCCGGCCGCGACGCTGATCGCCGAGCCGCCGCTCGACCCGCCGGGGGACCGGGCACGATCGTGCGGGTTGCGCGCCAGCCCGAAGGCGGAGTCCTCGTTGGTGGTGCCGAACGCAAACTCGTGCAGGTTGGTCTTGCCGACGAACACCGCCCCCGCCAGACGCAGATGCGCGATCGCCGGCGCGTCGCGTTCCGCCGGCTGCCCGTCGCGGACCCGCGACGCCGCCGTCGTCGGCACGCCGCGGACGTCGAACAGATCTTTGATCGAGATCGGCACGCCATGGAGCGGCCCGCGGTCTTTGCCGGCGGCCAGCTCCTGGTCCGCCTCGCGCGCCTGGCGCAGCGCCTGGTCCGCCGTCACGGTGATGAAGGCGTTCAGCTCCGGGTTGTCGGCCTCGATCCGGCGCAAGCATCCTTCGGTGACGCGCACCGCGGTGAGCTCACGCGCCCGAAGCCTCCGCCCGAACTGCTCGATGGTCATCATCGCGACGGCGCTCCGGTCGGCCGCTGACTCGCGGCCGCAGTCGGTTTTCCGCTCGCGTCGTCGTTGAAGTCGGCGGCCCGCAATGCCTGCGTCGAGCGGGCGAGCGCTTCGAGAATCGGTTTCAGCTCGGGCAGGCCACGGTGCTCCGCGTCGGCAACGGCGGCCTTCAGCCAGGATTTGATCGTCATGCTCTCCTTTGGGTCCGGCTTCAACCGGGCCGTTTAACCGATATCGACACGCCATCGCGCAGCGGCACGATGCTGGTGACGAGCTGCGGGTGAGCCGCGAGGCGTTGGTTGTACTCGATGATGGCCCGGGTGTCGTCCGGACGCTGCCGCGGCGCCGGCTGGAAACCCGGGACCACTTCGCCGTCCCAGAGCACGTTGTCCGTGATCAGCAGTCCACCCGGCCGCAGCAGCCCGACCAGGCGATCGAGCAGCGGCGTGTAGAGCGTCTTGTCGCCGTCCTGGAAGATCAGATCGAACGGTCCGGAGACCTTCGCCAGCTTCAGCTGAGCGTCGCCGGTGACGACGCTGACACGGTCGCTGACCCCGGCCTTCGTGAAGTTGTCGCGCGCCTCGCGCGCCCGCTCCTCGTCGAACTCCATCGTCACCAGCGTGCCCCCGGCCGGCAGCGCCCGCGCCAGCCAGAGGCCGGAGTAGCCGATGGCCGTGCCGATCTCGAGCATGCGGGTCGCGGCGATTGCGGTCGCCAGCACGCGCAGTAGCGCGCCAACCTCGGCGTCCACCAGCGGCAGGCCGCGCCTCGCATTGCCGCGCGCGATGTCGTCGAGCACGGGATCGCTCGCGCGGTTGAGCCCCGCGAGATAGTGCTCGATGGCGTCCGGCACGATCTTGCCCATCGCGCTATTCTAGTGGACCGGACACTGGGACGAGAGATGCGCCACACCAAGATCATCGCCACCGTCGGGCCCGCCAGCGACAGCGAAGAGGCCCTCGACGCCCTCATCGCCGCCGGCACCGACATCTTCCGCCTGAACTTTTCGCACGGCACGCACGAATCGCAGGCGGCGACGTTCGCGCGGGTCAAGGCCGCGTCGCGGCGCGCCGGCTGCGAGGTCGCGATTCTCCAGGATCTTGGCGGGCCGAAGATCCGCACCGGCCGACTCGCGGGCGGTCGGGCGATTGAGCTCGCGACCGGGGAGACCGTCACCATTACCACTGGCGACGGCGTCGGCGGACCCGGACGGCTGTTCACGACCTTCGATGGGCTGGCGAAAGGTGTGAGGGCCAATGACCGGTTGCTGCTGGCCGATGGCCGCGTCGAGCTGCGCGTCGACTCGACCGACGGCAGGGAAATTGAGGCCACCGTCGTCGAAGGCGGCGAGATCGGCGAGCACAAAGGGATCAACGCGCCGGGAGTGCCGCTGCCGACCTCCGCGGTGACCCCGAAGGACGTCGAGGATCTGAGGTTCGGACTCTCGCTCGGCGTCGACATGGTGGCGCTCAGCTTCGTGCAGACGGCCGTCGACGTGCAGCAGGCACGGCAGATCATGGACGGCGCCGGCGCCGCGGGAGCGCCGCTGATCGCCAAGCTGGAACGTCCTCTGGCGCTCGAGCATCTCGAGGAGATCCTGGGATCGTGCGACGCGGTGATGGTCGCGCGCGGCGATCTCGGCCTCGAAATGCCGCTCGAGCGCGTTCCCCGGGCGCAGAAGGAAATCACCCGCCGCGCGCGCCTGGCCGGCAAGCCGGTGATCGTGGCGACCCAGGTGCTCGAGTCGATGATGACCGAGGCGCGCCCGACCCGCGCCGAAGTCAACGACGCCGCCAACGCCGTCGAAGACGGCGTCGACGTGATCATGCTCGCGGGCGAGACGGCGGCCGGCGCCCACCCCGTCCGCGCGGTGAAGACCCTCAACGCGATCATCGGCGACGCCGAAACTGCGCCGGCGCACAGCGTCGCCGCCGCCGAGCGGACGCTCGTCCACGAACATCATGCGCGGGCGCTGTGCGAAGCGGCGGTCACGCTCGCCGACCGGAGCGCGGCGCAGGCGATCGTCGCCGTCACCCGCGGCGGCACCACGGCGCGCTGGCTCTCGGCACTGCGGCCGCACGCGCCGATCATCGCCGCCACCGAGCGCGAGGACACCGCCAGGCGGCTGACGCTCTACTGGGGGGTGGTGCCGTTGTGCATGCGCATCGGCGAGAACCTCGACGAGGCGAGCATGCGTATCGGCGCCGAGCTGATCGAGCGCGGCTTCATCGTCGCCGGCGCCACCTGCGTCTTCGTGAGCATCAGCGCCGACACCACCCGCCGCGACGCGAATTACCTCACGATCCATCAAGTCTGATGCCAGACATCCGCTACACCACACTCGGCGCGGTGGTCTTCGCGTTCGTCCTCGCCGCCGTGGTCGCGCGCATCGCGCGCTCGGTGATCCATCGCCTGCTCGAGGCGCTCGAGATTGCCGGGACGGAGAACCGCGAGTTGGTTCACGCCCGCGCCAGGCAGCTGACCCGGGCGCTGACCATGCTGGCCTACGGCGTCGCCGTGCTCGCAAGCGTTTCGCTGGCGCTCGAGCGCGTCGGCGTCAACGAGCCGCAATGGAACCCGCGCCTGCTCGGCCACTGGGCGCTGACCCACGGCGTCAATATCGTGATCATCTTCGTCGCCGCCTTTGTCGTGATTCGGGCGGCGAACCTGGCGATCGATCGCTTCCAGTTCAAGCTGGCGCGGCGCCACGCCACCGCCGATCTCGAATGGCAGCGGCGCGCCGCGACGCTGGGCGGCATCCTGACCAGCATGGTGACGGCGACGGTCAGCTTCGTCGCCGTCCTGATGCTGCTGCGCGAGCTCGAGATCGACATCCTGCCGATCCTGACCGGCGCCGGCATTGCCGGGCTCGCGATCGGATTCGGCGCCCAGAACCTGGTGCGCGACGTCATCTCGGGGTTCTTCTTGATCCTCGAAGACCAGGTGCGCATCGGCGATCTCGCGCGCATCAACGGCGTCGCCGGCACCGTCGAGCAGATCAACCTGCGCACCATCGTGGTGCGGGACGGGGAAGGCGCGGTCCAGGTGTTTCCCAACGGCACGATCACGGCGCTGGCGAACCTCAGCAAGCAGTTCGCCTACGCCGTGGTCGACGTGCGCATCGCCTACAGCGAGAACCTGGATCGGGCGACCGGCACGATGCGCGAGGTCGGCGAGTCGATGGAGCGCGATCCGATGTGGGCCGCAGTGCTCCTCGCCCCGCTCGACGTGATCGGCGTCGAGTCGCTGAACGACGGCGTCGCAACGGTCAGGCTGAAGTTCAAGACGCAGCCGCTCAATCAGGGCAAGGTCGCCAACGAGCTGCGCCGCCGCCTGATGACCGCCTTCGTCCGCCGCGGTATCAAACCTTACGCATGAAGAATCGCAGCTTGCAGATGATTGATGCCGAACCCGCGGACGCCCGACGGACACTGTCCGATTTTGGGATGTTCGCTTCTGCGATCGGTAATCCTTCCGCTCTGACTTTTCCCTCTGGTTCCCTATGGTAGAGTCCCGCATCATGCGCATCTCAGCACTGACCTTGTGTCTCGCCTTGCTCGCGCCGGCCGTGCCGTCCGTGTCGGCACAGACGTTCTCGGTGCCGGTCGTCTACAAGAAGCTGCCGAACGGCCTGCGAGTAGTGATCAGCGAGAACCACGCCGCGCCGGTCGTGGTGGTCGAGTTGATGTACCGCATCGGCTTCCGTATCGAGCCCAAGGGGCGCACCGGCTTTGCGCACTTGTTCGAGCACCTGATGTTTCAGGGATCCGAGCACGTCGCCAAGTTCGAGCACGTCCGCATCGTCAACGAGAACGGCGGCATCCTGAACGGATCCACGCGCTTCGATCACACGAACTACTTTGAGGTGATGCCATCCAACGCGCTGGAGCTGGCGATGTGGCTCGAGGCCGACCGCATGCGGGCGCTGAAGATCACGCCGGAGACGCTGAAGAACCAGCAGGACGTGGTCAGCGAAGAGGTTCGGGTCAACGTCCTCAACCAGCCTTACGGCGCCTTCGAATGGCTCGGGCTGCCGCAGAAAGCGAACACCAACTGGTACAACGCCCATAACTTCTACGGCGACCTCGCCGAGCTCGAAGCGGCCAATCTCGACGATGTGAAGAAGTTCTACGAGACCTATTACGCGCCCAATAACGCTGTGCTCGTTGTCTCGGGCGACACCACGGCCGACGAAGTGATGAAGCTGGCGGAGAAGCACTTTGGCTCGATCCCGCAGCGCCCTCTGCCGCCGCGCCCCGACATCACCGAGCCGGCGCAGACCGCGGAGAAGACCTTTGCCGAGAGTGACAAGCTGGCGCGCACCCCGGCGGTGGCCTTCGGCTACCACCTGCCCGAGCGGATGACGAAGGACTTCTTCGCGCTGTCGCTGCTCGATCCGCTGCTCGTCAGCGATGAGAGCGCCAAGCTGTATCAGGCGCTGATCAAGGAGAACCAGATCGCCTCCAACGTCTCGGGCGGCTTCAACTACGGGCTCGGCAACAACTTCGACTACAACGGCCCGATGCTCTACACCTTTCGGGTCGACTACCGCCCGGATCTCAAGGGCGCCGACGTCCTGAGTGTGGTGGACAAGGTCATCAACGCCGTTCAGGAACACGGGATCACGGACGACGAGCTCAAGCAGGCGAAGGTCAATTTCCGCTCGTCGTTCCTCGAGAGCCTCGAAAGCCAGGGCGGATTCGGCCGCGCCGACCTGCTCGCGGCGCTCGCGCTCTACGACGACGACCCGAACAGAATCAACACCATCCTCAGCGACCTCGACAAGGTGACGGCAATCGATGTGCAGCGGGCCGCGAAGAAGTACCTGGTCCCGTCGAACCGCACGACCATCGATCGGCGGCCGGAAGGGGGTGCGAAATGAATGGTCGTTGGCCGTTGGTGGTTGGTCGGTGGTCGCTGGTCGTCGGTCGTTGGTCATTGGTCGTAGGCCTGGTGTCGCCCGCGGTGCCCCTCCTCGCGCAGGAGCGGCCGGCGGTCGGACCGGAGCGTCCGTTCCAGTTGGCGCCGCGCGTGGAGAAGACGCTGTCGAACGGTCTTCGCGTCATCGTCACCCGGCAGACGGCGATCCCGAAGGTGTCAATCACGCTGACGGTGCTGTCCGGATACTCGAGCGACCCGGCCGATCTCACCGGTCTGGCATCACTGACCGCGGATCTGATCCAGGAGGGCACCAGGACCAAGACCAGCCGACAGATCCGGCGCGACGTCTTCGGCATGGGCGGGTCGCTCTCGGCCGCTGCGTCGCAAGACTACACCTCGGTGTCGGTGCGCGGCCTGTCGGAGTTCGCGCCGCGACTGATGGATCTCACCGCCGACGTGGCGATCAACCCGACCATTCCCGAGGACGAGGTCGCGATCCTGAAGCAGCAGCATCTGCAGGCGGTGTTGCAGCAGAAAGCGTCGCCGCAGTTCCTCGCCAACCGCACCTTCCGCGCCGGGCTTTTCGGCCAGCACCCGTACGCGCGCACCAGCGAGACTGAAGGCTCGCTCAACGCCATGGACCGGGCCAAGCTGGTCGCCTTTCACCGCGATCACTATCGCCCCAACAACGCCTTCCTGCTGATCGTCGGCGCGATCGATCCTGAGGCGATGATCGCCGCCGCCGAGAAGGCGTTCGGCGGCTGGGCGCGCGGCGAGGTGCCGGCGCCGGCCTTCGCCGCCATCCCCGCGCTCAGCGGACGGCACGTCTACTTCGTCCAGCGTCCCAACAGCATCCAGTCCTCGATCGCGGTGGGGAACATCGCCGTCAAGCGCAGCGATCCGCGATGGTACGAGTTGACGCTGGCGAACACGATCTATGGCGGCGCGTTCAACTCGCGCATCGTCCGCAACATCCGCGAGGAGAAGGGTTACACCTACTCGCCGCAGTCGGCGTTGACCGGGTTCGGCAACGCCGGCTTCTATCGGTTCTCCGCTGACGTCCGCAACGAGGTCACCGGAGCGACGCTGACCGAAGTGTTCAAGGAGATCGACAAGATGCGCGCCGAGGGCAGCGACGGCGCCGAACTGCAGGGCGCGAAGTCGTACCTGCGCGGCCTCTTTCCGATCCAGACCGCGACGCAGACCGGCCTGTCTGGGACGCTGAACAGCGTCTATGTGTTCGGTCTGCCGAAGGACTATCCGGAAACGTTCAGAGCACGGATTGCCGCGGTCAGCCCCGATCAGGTGAAGAGCGCCTCGTCCACCCTGCTCGGATCCGACAACTCGGTGATTGCCATCGTCGGCGACTGGGCCAAGGTCAAGAGCCAGCTTGCCGGCTACACGAACATGACATTCCTCGACACGGACGGTAAGACGATCCCTCCACCGCAGTGACGATGTTTTTTAGCGAGCTCAGCGCTCGCCGCGGCTTTTTCTTCGTCGCAGTGTAACGACACGATGAGCAATCACTACGCCTTCGTGACGCGCTGGCGGGTCGCGGCGACGTGCGGTGAGATTGCCGACGTGCTCAGCGATCCGCTGGAGCTGCCGCGCTGGTGGCCGTCGGTGTACTTGCGGGTCGAGGAGACACGGCCTCCCGAGGCGAGCGGGCTCCACCGTCGCGTAAGGCTGCACACCAAGGGCTGGCTCCCGTATACGCTGACCTGGGAGTCCGAGCTGGTCGAGTCGCGGTACCCGTACGGCTACGCGCTTGTCGCCAGCGGCGACTTCGACGGCCGCGGCGTCTGGACGTTCGAGCAGGACGGCGCGTTCGTCGACATCACCTACGACTGGCGGCTGGGCGCGGAGAAGCCACTTCTCCGCAATCTCTCGTTCCTGTTGAAGCCGGTGTTCGAAGCGAACCATCGGTGGGCGATGGCGCAGGGCCGACAGAGTCTGGAGCTGGAGCTGGCCCGCCGACGCTCCACGTCTGACACCGAGCGCGCGCGCATCCCTCCGCCGCCCGGTCCAGTCACGTATGCCGGCGCCGCGCTC
>DATASG010000153.1:0-7927 GCA_036269295.1 Vicinamibacterales bacterium
TCAATCTGGTTCGCGACCAGGAAGTTCAGGCCGAGGATGTAATGGGGAGACTCGCGCGCACGGCGGCGATCGATCCACCGTCCATCGCGCAGCTTGTAGCGCTCCCACGCCTTGCCGACCGTGAGGCCGGCCAGCAGCGCCACCAGCGCCGTCAGCAGCAGCGAATACGAGCTCACGGCTGCCGATCCTGCGGCGCGGCGAGGTAGGTCGCGAGCACCGTGTCCCAAAGCCCCTGGGTCCGGAGAATCAGCTCGATGAGCTCGCGCGCGGCCCCGGCGCCGCCGCTGGCCTTCGCCACCCAGTGCACGCGGCTCCGCACGTCATCGGATGCGTCGGCGGGCGCGGCCGCCAGCCCGACACGCGCGAGCACCGGCAGGTCGAGAATGTCGTCGCCCATGTAGGCGACCTGGTCGTCGTCCAGCATCAGGCTGTCCGCAATCTGTTCGTAGGTCTCGAGCTTGCTCGCGACGCCCTGGTGCACGAGCGTGATGCCGAGCTGCGACGCGCGCTGCGCGGTGGCGGCCGATGACCGCGCGGACAGAAAACCGACGGTCAGCCCCAGCCGTTGCGCCCAGACGATGCCGGTGCCGTCCTTGATGTCGAACACCTTGCTCTCGCTGCCGTCCGCATGCAACAACAGCGTGCCATCGGTGAGCACGCCGTCAACGTCGAAGAGGATCAGCCGAACCCGCGCCGCCTGGTCCTGGATCACAGGGTTGATTGCGTCACCGTTAGAACATCTCCATCCGCCACAGGTCGTGCAGGTGCAGGACGCCCGCGACGCGTATCGGCTGGCCGTCCTCGGCCACCACGATCGAGGTGATTTTGCGCTGCTCCATGATGTTCAGCGCCTCGGCGGCGAGCGTCGTTCGCGGCACCGATACCGGCTGGCGCGACATGACCTCGCCGGCGGTGAGGCCGAGGATTTCTCCGCCGCGCTCCATCCGCCGCCGCAGGTCGCCGTCGGTGATGATGCCGAGCAGCGTGTCGTCGTCCCGATCGACGACGCAGGTCATGCCGAGCTGCTTGCTCGACATCTCGTAGATGACGTCGCGCATCCGCGCGTCGGCGCGGACCACGGGACAGCCGGTGCCCGCATGCATCAGGGCTTCGACCCGCATCAGGCGCTTGCCGAGCTTGCCGCCAGGGTGCAGATTGGCGAAGTCTTCCTGCCGGAAGCCCTTCTCCACCAGCAGCGTCATCGCCAGCGCGTCGCCAATGGCCAGCGCCGCGGTCGTGCTCGCGGTCGGTGCCAGGTTCATCGGACACGCTTCTTCAGCGACGCTGCAGTCGAGGGCGACGTCGGCGGCCTGCGCCAGCGTCGAGCGCGGATCGCCGGAGATCGCGATCAGCCGGGCGCCGAGACGGCGAATGGCCTCGAGCAGGTGGAGCAGCTCCGCGGTCTCGCCGCTGTAGGACAGCGCGACGACGACATCGTCTCCTTGAATCACGCCGAGGTCCCCGTGAATCGCCTCGGCCGGGTGCAGGAAGAACGCCGCCGTCCCGGTGCTCGTCAGGGTCGCGGCGATCTTGCGGCAGATGATCCCCGACTTGCCCATGCCTGTGAGGATGACGCGGCCTTTGCACTGGCGAAGCAGCTGAACCGCCTGGTCGAACCGCTCGTCGAGGCGCTCGACCAGCGCGAGAATGGCGGCCGCCTCGGTTTCGAGCACCTTGCGCGCCAGCGACCGATCAGCCATGAAGGCGAGCCTCGGCCTGCTTGGTGATGGCGTCGATGGCGGTCAACCGCTGCAGCAGGGCTTCAAGAGCATCGAGCCGGAGCGCGTTCTGCGCATCGCTCCTGGCCCGCGCCGGATCCTGGTGCACTTCGAGGAACACGCCGTCGACGCCGGCAGCCACGCCGGCCGACGCCAGAGGCACGATGTACTCGGCCTGGCCGGCGGTCACGCCGTCACCGCCGCCGGGCAGCTGCAGGCTGTGCGTGACGTCGAACACCACCGGCACTCCCTGGGCGCGCATCATGGGAAGCGCGCGCATGTCCACGATCAGGTTGTGGTAGCCGAAACTGGTGCCGCGCTCCGTGATGAGCAGGCGCGGGTTGCCCGCCTCGACCACCTTGGCGACCGCGTGCTTGACGTCGTCGGGGGCGAGGAACTGTCCCTTCTTGATGTTGACGATCCGCCCGGTCCTGGCCGCGGCGACCAGCAGATCGGTCTGCCGGCAGAGGAACGCCGGAATCTGCAGCACGTCGGCGACGTCGGCCGCCGGCGCTGCGTGCGAGGGCTCGTGGATGTCGGTCAGGATGGGGACTTGGAAACGCGCCTTGATCTCAGCGAGCACGCGCAAACCTTCGTCGAGGCCCGGTCCGCGGAACGAGCGGCCGGAGGTTCGGTTCGCCTTGTCGTACGAGGCCTTGAAGATGAACGGCACGTGCGTCCGGCGCGCGATCTCCACGAGGCAGCCGGCCAGGTCGAGGGCGTGCGCGCCGCTTTCGATCACGCAGGGACCGGCAATCAGCACGAATGGGGCACCGCCGCCGATGGCGATGTCGCCCAGCTGCACAGGGGGCACGGAGAGCATTATAAAGGGCAGAAAGGCAGAAAGGCAGGAAGGGCTGTCCCGCCTAGGCTCGCAACCTGATGCCTCTTGCCACGGCGGCACCGGGTTGCTCGTCCGTCTTGTGCTGATACGACGCGGCGACGAACGCGGCGAACAGAGGATGCGGGCGCGTCGGCTTCGATTTGAACTCCGGGTGGAACTGGACGGCGAGATACCAGGGATGGCCTGGCAGCTCGGCGATTTCCACGAACTTGCCATCGGGTGAGCGGCCGGAAATCCTCAGGCCGTGCTCGGTGAGGGTGCGCTCGTAGAGGCAGTTGAACTCGTAGCGGTGGCGGTGACGCTCGTCGATCGAGGTGGTGCCGTACACCTTGTGCGCCAGGGATCCGGGTGCGAGCTCGCAGGCGTAGCTTCCCAGCCGCATGGTCCCGCCGAGATCGTCGACGCCGAGCAGATCGCGCAGCTTGTAGATCACTTTCGCCGAGGCGTTGGGGTTGCACTCGGTCGAGTCGGCGTCGGGAAGACCGGCGACGTTGCGCGCGTACTCGACTGTGGCCCACTGGAACCCGTAGCAGATCCCGAAGTAGGGGATGCCACGCTCGCGCGCGACCTTGGCGGCGATCATCATCCCGCGCGTGCCGCGGTTGCCGAACCCGCCGGGCACGAGGATGCCATCAGCGCCGTCGAGCAGCGCCGGACCGTCCGTCTCCTCCAGAGCCTCGGCCTCAATCCACTTGATGTTGACCTTGAGCCGGTGCGGGAAACCGCCGTGGTACAGCGCTTCGTTCAGGCTTTTGTACGAGTCCTCGTAGCCGACGTACTTGCCGACCACGTGAATCGTGATCTCGTCAGAGGGGTTCTTGATCCGATTGACGAGGTCCTCCCACGGCTGCATCTGCAGCTCGGTTTTGGGCAGGTGCAGATACTTCAAGACGATGGCGTCGAGCCCCTCGGCCGCGAGCACCACCGGCACCTCATAGATCGTCGACACGTCCTTGGCGGTAATCACCGCCTCCTCGGCGACGTCGCAGAACAACGCGATCTTGCGCTTGAGATCGATGTCGAGGAACCGGTCGGTGCGGCAGAGCAGGATGTCGGGCTGGATGCCGATCGATCGCAGATCGCGGACGCTGTGCTGCGTCGGCTTGGTCTTCAGCTCGCCGGCGGCGCCAATGAACGGCACCAGGGTGAGGTGGACGTAGAGCGTGTTGTCGCGTCCTACGTCCTGGCGGAACTGGCGAATCGCTTCAAGGAACGGCAGGCTCTCGATGTCGCCGACGGTGCCGCCGATTTCGACCAGCACGACGTCGACGTCCTTCGCCACCGCATGGATGGCGTCCTTGATCTGGTTGGTGATGTGCGGAATCACCTGCACGGTCCGGCCGAGATACTCGCCGCGCCGCTCCTTCGAAATGACGGTCGAGTAGATCTTGCCGGTGGTCCAGTTCGAGTTCTTGGTGGTGACGGTGTTCGTGAAGCGCTCGTAGTGTCCCAGGTCCAGATCGGTTTCGCCGCCATCGTCGGTGACAAACACCTCGCCGTGCTGATACGGGCTCATCGTGCCCGGGTCGACGTTGATGTACGGATCGAACTTCTGCATCGTGACGGTGTAGCCGTGTCCTTCGAGCAGGCATCCGATGCTCGCCGCCGCCAGGCCTTTGCCCAGCGACGAAACCACACCGCCGGTGATGAAGATGTATTTCGGGGTCCGTCCGTCCGGTTTTGTCATAGGGTTCAACTCGACGTTGGGGCGGTCAGCAGCCGACGCACCTGTTCCAGGTCCTCAGGGGTGTCGACGCCGAACGATTCGTACTGGGTTTCCACGGCCTTGATGCGAATGCCGTGTTCCAGGGCGCGCAATTGCTCGAGCGATTCGGCCTGTTCCAGCGGCGTCGGGTCGAGCGACGCCAGGACGAGCAGGGTGCTGCGGCGATACGCGTAGAGACCGATATGTCTATAGAGCGGCGGCCAGCCGCCGCGGGGGTCGCGGACGAAGGGGATCGCGGCGCGGGAAAAATAGAGCGCGAACCCGCCGCGATCGACCACGACCTTGGTGATGTTGGGGTTGTTGAGCTCGGAGGGATCCTGAATGCGCCGGAACAGCGTCGTCATCTGGACCGTCGGATCGCCGGCGAACGGCGCGGTCAGCTCCTCGATCGCGCGCGGGTCGATGAGCGGCTCGTCTCCCTGCACATTGACGACCACGTCGCAGTCCATCGTCGCCACGATTTCGGCCAGGCGATCGGTGCCGGTGGCGTGCGTCGCCCGGGTCAGCCGCACCTTGCCGCCGAAATCATGGACGCGGGTGGCGATACGCAGATCGTCGGTGGCGACGATCACTTGCGACAGACCGCGCGCCGCGGACACGCGACGATACACGTGCTCGATCATCGGACGGCCATCGAGGTCGGCGAGGGCCTTGCCAGGAAGCCGCGTCGAAGCGTATCGGGCGGGGATGATGGCGACGATGGTGAGCGGAGGAACCGAATCGACTCTTGAACCAGTCGATGCAGGGTGCACGACGAATAATAGCACAACCCAAAACGGCGCGTGCTACGATCACCCGAGTCAGGTATGAATGTGAAGCGGACGACGACGATCGTGGTCGTTGGCGCGGCGCTGGTCGCGTGGCTCGCGGGCGCCGCCACGTCCAACCACCAGATTCCGCCGGCGACCGTCGTCCAGCAAACCGCGATCGAGAAGCGCGGCGCGGAGCTCGCGAGCGAGATCGAGCGGCTGCACCAGCGCCTCGCGCCGTCGGTGGCGCCGCGCGCCCAGGGACGCAACCTCTTCACGTTTCACCAGGCAGCGCCGCATCAGGCGCCGCCGCCGGCGGCGTCGACACCGCGACCCGCAATCATCGAGTTCACGCCGCCGCCGATCGCGCTGCCGCCGCTGAAGCTGTCGGGCATCGCCGAGGATCCCGGAGCCGACGGCCCCGTCCGCGTCGCGTTCATCGCCGGCGAGGGACAGCTGTTCATGGTGAAGGAAGGCGAGCTCGTCACGCCGCGCTACCGCGTGGCGAAGATCTCGGACGAGGTCGTCGAGCTCACGGACGTCATCGACAACAGCACCCGACGGCTTGCCCTGCGATGAGCCGTCGGCACTCAGAACTTAGAACTCAGAACTTAGAACTCAGTACTCAGAACTTTCAGTTCTCAGTTCTCAGTCTTCAGTTCTAAGCTTCCGTCCTTTGTCCACAGCCATCATCATCAACCCCATCTCCGGAGGCGCGAGCCGCCAGGCGGCGCGCGCGCGCGCGCAGCTCGCGCTGGCGGTGGTCGATGCGCACGGCGACCCGGTGGAAGTGCTGCTGACCGAGCGGGTGGGCCACGCTCGGGAGCTGGCGAAGTCGGCGGTGCGGCGCGGCGCGCGCCTCGTTCTGGCGTGGGGCGGCGACGGGACCATCAACGAGGTCGCCTCGGCGCTCGCGTTCGACGAGGTGCCGATGGGCATCGTGCCGGCCGGATCGGGCAACGGTCTGGCGCGCGAGCTCGGCGTGCACCCGCGGGCGGAGCGCGCCATCGCCGACGCGCTGCAGGCGGTCCCCCGATCGATGGATCTCGGGGAGATCGACGGTCACATGTTCGCGAACATCGCCGGCGCCGGTTTCGACGCGCACATCGCCTCGGAATTCGCGACGGCGTCGCGGCGCGGCTTCCTCGGCTACGCCGGCATCACGGCTCGGGCACTCAGGACCTACAAGCCCCGGCACTATCGCGTGACCACCGGGGGCGTCGAGACCGCGCACCGCGCCATCCTGGTTACGATCGCCAACTCGGCGCAATTCGGCAACAACGCCCGGATCGCACCCGGTGCGCGGGTGGACGACGGCGAGCTCGATCTGGTGGTGATGGAGGAGCGATCGCGGCTGGCGACGCTATGCAGCATGCCGCGCCTGTTCAACGGCACGGTCGAGCGCCTCAGCGGGTGCACGATCCGCCGCATTCGCGAAGCGACGATCGAATCGGATCAGCCGATGACCTATCACGTCGACGGAGAGCCGGTTCAGGGTGGAACCAGACTACGGGTGCGCGTGCATCCGGGAGCGTTGCGGGTAGCCGTTAGATGATTCTGATGATCCACGCTTCCCGAACAGCCGGTACGCCTCTCAGCTCCGCCACCGCGGCGTCAAGCGAGCGTGGATGGTCCACGTCCTGGTCGACGTTGACGACGCCGATAGCGCCGCTGTCGCCTCGGCCGAGCGCGAAGTTCGCGATGTTCACCTGGTGGCGACCGAGGATCGTGCCGACCTCGCCGATCACGCCTGGCTGATCGTCGTTGGCGATGATCAGCATCGTCCCACCCAGCGGCGCTTCGACGTCGACGCCGCGGACCGAGACCAGCCGCGGACTGTTCGGCTCGAAGACGGTGCCTTCCACCCAGCGATCGCCGGCGTCGGTGGTCAGCTTGATGGACAACAGGCTCGTAAAGTGGCGGGACCGCGAGCTGCGGGACTCGACGATGTCGATGCCGCGGGCCAGGGCCGCGGCGCGGGCGTTCACGATCGAGACGCCGCTCGACAGGATGGGTCGCAGCACGCCGGCAGCCGCGCTGGCGGCGAGCACGCCGACGCCGCGGGACTCCACCAGCGCACCGTAATAGCGGACGCCGAGCGCCTCGACGCGCGCCGTGCCCATCTGGGCGGCGATCGCGCCGAGCTGATCCGCCAGGCGGATCCAGGGCTGTAGCCGCAACATCTCGTCCGGGTGAAGGGATGGAAAGTTCACGGCGTTCCTCACCATCCCGTCGCGCAGGAAGTCGCGCACCGTGGCGGCCGTTTCGATGCCGACCAGTTCCTGCGCCTCCTCAGTGGAAGCGGCAATGTGCGGTGTGGCGACGACCTGGTTCAGTTGGGCGAGCGACCAATCGGTCGGCGGCTCATTTTCGAACACGTCCAGCCCGGCGCCTCCGACGACGCCGTTCTCGATGGCGCGTTGCAAGGCGCGCTCGTCAATCAGCTCGCCGCGTGCGGTGTTGATGATGCGGATGCCAGGCTTGCAGCGCGCGAAGCGGTCGTCATCGAACAGGTGCCTGGTCTCCGGCGTCGACGGCAGGTGCAGGGTCAGGTAGTCCGCGTGGGCGCAGACCTCGTCGAGCGTCATCAGCTCGACGCCGATGCTCGCGGCGATATCCTTGGAGATATACGGATCGTGGGCGACGATCCGCATCTCGAATGCCCGCGCGCGCTGAGCGACCTCCTGGCCGATGCGCCCGAGACCGGCGATGCCAAGGGTCTTGCCGCGAACCTCGGTGCCGAGAAAGCGCTTTTTCTCCCATTTACCGGCCTTCATCGCGCTGTCGGCGGCCGGAACGAAGCGGGAGAGCGCGAGCATCAAGGCGCAGGTGTGTTCGGCGACGCTGATGCTGTTGGCGCCCGGCGCGTTGACGACCAGAATGCCGCGCG
>DATASG010000154.1:0-12372 GCA_036269295.1 Vicinamibacterales bacterium
AGAAGTGGCGCGAGGACATGAAGAAGCGCGTCGACTTCTATTGCCCTCCTGCCTTGCTCTCCTGCTTCAACGCCTCCGCCTTGATCGGATCCAGCTTCAGCCGTTGCAGCAGCTGGTTGACGGGCGGCATCTTCGACTTGACGCCGGTGTCCAGCTTTCCGAGCTCCTCGTCGAGACCGTTCGACAGCGTTCGAAACACAGAGTAGGCCTGCTCGGTCGGTCGCACGTCGGCGCTCTCGATCACGCCTTGCAGCGCGGCGATCTTGTTGTTCAACTTGATCGGAAAATTCAGCGGATCCTGGCTGCTCTGCAGCTTGACCTGATAGATCTCGCCCTCGATGGCGCTCAACGCCGCGGCGAAGTCGTCGAGCGCCTTGGCCACCGGCGCCGACTTGGCGTCCAGCTTGCTCTTGCGTTCCTCGATTTGCGCCTTGATGCCGCGCACCAGCAGGACCGCATCGTTGGCCTGGCTCACCTTGTCGCGCACTTTGATCGCCAGATCGAACTCCTCGCGCAGATCCTGGTCGGTCACGTCCTTGAGCAGGTGCGGCTCGCGCCGCACCGCGAACGGCTGCGTCTCGGTCTGGCCGTCGACCGTCACGCGCACCTGGTAGCTACCGGGCGCCGCCAGCGGACCGCGCGAGCTCGCCGCCCACATGATCAGCCCGGGAAAGTCGGTCGAGCCGGGATAGCGGAGATCCCAGGTGAGACGGTTCAGGCCGGCCGCGACCGGAGGGTGCGGCTCCGGTGGACGCCTCAACCCTTCGTCAACTGCGCCGTCAGGCACCGGCGGCTTGCGCTCGGCGTCGGCCGGCGTGCCAGTAAACGTGCGGATCACCTTTCCATCCGGACCGAGGAATTCCATCTTCACGCTCTGGGCGGGCTGCGTCAGGTAGTAGTCGATCGCCACGTTTCGATCGAGGCCGCGCAGCGCGTCGTCAGGTTTGTAGAGACGGAATCTTCCCGCCTGGAGGCCGCCCTGGCGCAGCGGCGCGATGTGGTCCATCACGTAGAAACCGCGGCCGTGCGTGGCGATCACCAGGTCGCGATCCTCGACCGCGATGTCGTGCACGGGCGTGTCGGGCAGGTTCTGCCGCAGCGACTCCCATTTCGCCCCGTCGTCGAACGACACGTAGACACCGTGTTCGGTGCCGAGGTACAGCAGCTTCGGCTGCTTGATGTCCTCGCGAACGGCCCGCGCGAAGTCGGTGGCGCCGACGCCGGCCGTGATCGCCGTCCAGCTCTCACCGAAGTCGTCGGTGCGGAAGACGTACGGCTTGAAGTCGTCCTGCTGATAGCGGTTGGCCGCCACGTACGCGGTCCCGGCGCGAAACGGCGACGCTTCAATCAGGCTGATGCGCGCAAAGTCGCCCAGTCCCTTGGGTGTGACGTTCTTCCAGCTGGTGCCGCCGTTGCGCGTCACCTGCACGTACCCGTCGTCGGACCCCGCCCAGATGACGCCGGCGTCCCTGGCCGACGGCGCGATGGTGAACACCGTGGCGTAGGTCTCGACGCCGGTGTTGTCCTTGGTGATCGGACCGCCCGATGCCCCCATGGTCCTGGGATCGTGGCGCGTGAGATCCGGGCTGATCTTCTCCCAGCTCTGACCTTCGTTGGTCGACTTCCACACGTGCTGAGAGCCGACGTAGATGATCCGCGGGTCGGTCGGCGCCATCACAATCGGGAACGTCCACTGAAAGCGCTCCGCGATATTGGCGGAGGCGTAGCCCATCGGGTTGTCCGGGTATGGGTTGACCTGGCGCTCCTGGCCGGTACGCTTGTCCTGCCTCGTGATCAGCCCACCGTAGCTGCCGGCATAAAAGATGTCGGGGTTGCGCGGGTCGCTGGCGATGTAGCCGCTCTCACCGCCGCCGACCGAGTAGAACACCTGGTCGGCGCTGCCGCCGGATCCGCCCGGTCCTCCCTGTGGCGGCACGCTCGACACACACGCGGTGCTGTTGTCCTGCTGCGCGCCGCAGACGTGATACGGCACGTGCTTGGTCGTGATGACGTGATAGAACTGCGCCGTCGGCATCGGCTCGGCGCTCCAGGTCTCGCCGCCGTTGACCGAGATCGTGCCGCCGCCATCGTTGGCCTCTATCATCCGGTTGGAGTCCGTCGACGCGATCCACATGTCGTGGTTGTCGCCATGCGGGACGTTGCTCGATTTCCATGTCTTGCCGGCGTCGGTCGACTTGTAGATGTTGACGTTGAGCACCCACACCGTGTCCTTGACCTTGGGGTCGGCGTAGACGCGCGAGTAGTAGAACGCGCGCTGGCGCAGATCGCGGCGCTCGCTCACCTTCCTCCAGGTCGCACCCGCGTCATCCGACGAGAAAAAGCCGCCGTCCTCCGCTTCGATCTGCGCGTACAGCCGGCTCGAGTCGGCGCCCGACACCGAGAACCCGATCTTGCCGAGGGTTCCTTTCGGAAGGCCAGGATTGCGCGAGATCTCGGTCCAGTGATCGCCGCCGTCGGTCGACTTGAAAATTCCGCTGCCAGGACCGCCGCTCGACATCTCGAACGCGTTCCGGTACGCCTCCCACATCGCGACGTAGATCACCTGCGGATTTTTCGGATCGAGGACGATCTCGTTGGCGCCGGTCTTGTTGTCGCGGAACAGGATCTTCTCCCAGGTCTTGCCTCCGTCCTTCGATCGATAGACGCCGCGGTCGGGATTCGGCGCGGCATGGTGGCCGAACGCTGCGACGTAGACCAGATCGGGGTTGCCTGGGTGGACGCGAATCTTGGAAATGACCTGGGTTTCGGTCAGGCCGATGTGCGTCCAGGTCTTGCCTGCGTCGACCGACTTGTAGGCGCCGCCGCCCTGGATGATGTTGCCGCGGATGTCGGCCTCGCCGGTGCCGATGTAGACGACATCGGGATTCGAGGCGGACACCGCGACCGCGCCGATCGATGAGTGATTGATCAAGCCGTCGGTCACGGGCTTCCAGGTGACTCCGGCGTCGGTCGTCTTCCACAGCCCGCCGCCGGTGGCGCCCATGTAGTACTCATTGGGGCGGGCATCGCTCCCGGCGACGGCGATTGAGCGGCCGCCCCGGTCGGGGCCGAGGCTGCGCCAGCGCAAGGCGCCGAACGGCCCGGCGCTCGCCGGCTGGCCACCACCGCCGCGCTGCGCGGCGGCGACACCGGGGAGAAGAATCAGCGCGAGAAGAAGGAGATACTTGTGAGGGCGGGACATCCGCCCATTCTACTACCGCCCACCGGAGACGACGACGAAGCGCGCGAGCGGCGCGCCGGTGCGCCAGAGCGCGCGGCCTGATGTCGCCCACAGTCCTTCCCGCTCGTATTGCAGCGTCAACGGCACGCCGCTCGCGACAAATTCGTCGTAGGCGTCGCGGCGCATCACGCAGTAGAACGGCTGCGGCGTGCGGAAGAAGGCCGCAGCTTCGGCAGGATCCTCGAGAAAGATGGTGTGACGGTTGACGTAGAAGCGGTACACGGGATTCCACCGGTTCAAGCGGAAGCTCGCGACGCGATCGGCAGGCGTCGCACGCGCGGCCACCCACTGCGCCACATCGGGCACCACCTTGCGGACTTCCAGGGCGGGCAGGACGAACAGAATCAGGCCGACGTACGTCGCGAGCAGCGCGCCGGTCACCAGCCAGGGCACGCGTGGCGGTTGGGCGCGGCGCCAGAGCGTTCCTATGGTCGCCGCGCCGCCGGCCGCGATCAGCGCCAGGGGGACCATGATCGCAGCCCGCGGCAGGTCCAGCCGTGCAAACAGGAAGTAGGCGCAGCCGAGTCCGGCAGCAACCAGGAATGGCCCTACCAGGTGGAGTCCGATCCGCGACGCACTGTGGCGCGCCGATCCGGGATCGGCGCGCGCGTCGGACCAGGCGCGCGCGCTCAGCAGCAATAGTGCGGGCGCAGCCGGAAACAGGTAGTGATCGAGCTTGAACGTCGACAGCGTGAAGAAGCCGACGATCGCCAGGCTCCAGCCCCAGAGCATCGTCTCGACGGCGTCGAGGCGCTCGCCGCGGATCAACGCGCGGACGTCATCGATCAAACGGCCGACCAGCATTCCGGTCCAGGGCAGCAAGCCGACCGCCAGGACCTGGAGATAGAAACCGGAGCCGGGCTGATTTCCGAAGCGAGCGGCGGCGAACAGGCGGAAGTTCTCGTCGAGGATGTAGCCGTTGACGAAGCCGTCCTTGAAGCGGACGTACATGTACACGAACCAGGGTGCCGACACCGCTGCGATGATGACCAGACCGATCGCCCAGTGGAGCGCGAGCAGGCGCCGCCTCAGGTCTCCCGAAAACGCCATCAGCAGCAGCATCGTCAGGCCGCACAACACCAGCGCAACCGGCCCCTTGGTCTGCACGCCCAGCGCGATGGCGATATATCCTGCCCACTGCAATCGCGGCCGGCCCCGCAGCGCAGCCACGGCGAGGCACGCCGCGCCGCCGAACGTGAACATCGTGAACAACGTGTCCAGGATCGCGTAGCGCGCGAGGCCGAACACCCCCGGGCTGGCGGCGAGCATCAGCGCCGCGACCACGCCGACGTCGCGCGAGATCGCGACCCTTCCGAACCAGACCGTGATCGCGATCAGGCCAAGCGCGGCCAGCGCGGGCACCACCCGCGCCCCCAGCTCGGGGTCGTCGACCAGACGCATCGCGGTGCCCTGCAGCTGGTGGAACAGCACGGGCTTGTCGAAAAACGGCTGCTCGTTGTAGAAGGGCGCGAACCAGTCGGAGGTCGCGATCATTTCACGGCTGGTTTCGGCGTAGTGCGCTTCGTCGGGGTCCCAGAAGCTTGGAGTGCCGAGGCGCCAGAACAGGACGACGAAAATCAGCGCGGCGGCAAGGAGCGTGAGTGCCGCGTCATGCGCGGAAAGCTTTGGCATGGAGAGCGTTTGGAAGCCTAACAATACTTGAGATTTCGACCCTCTGCTCGAGCTTATCCGCGACCCCCGCCGCCGCGACGGCGCCGGCACGCCGGTTGATACACTCAAAGTTCAGGTGGCACGCCTTCGACGACTCCGGTCCATTTCCGCGACGCTGGCAAAGGCGGCCACTGGCGTGCTCGCGGCCGCCCTCGTGATTGCGCTCCTCGCACTGGCCCTGGTGGAAACCGGTTGGGCCAAGAATCTCATCCGTGACCTCATCGTCCGCCAGGCGAACGAATACCTCACGGCGACGCTCAGCATCGGCCGCCTCGAAGGCTCGCTGCTGCGCGGACTGCAGCTCGGGGAGATTTCGCTCGGGCGCGGTGGCCACACGCTGATCCGGATCGACGAGGTGGCGCTCACCTACAGCATCCGAGAGCTGTTTCAGCACGGTGTCGTGATCCGCAGCGTCCGTCTGACGCGGCCCGAGGTGGTCGGCGCGAAGATGCCGGACGGCCGCTGGGATCTCGGCGCGCTGGTCAAACGCGAGTCGCGCGAGCAGAATCGCACCGGGCCCAACCGGCCGATCGAGATCCAGACGATCGAAGTCATCGACGGCCGCATCTCGCTGCAGGACCCGCTCGACTTCGGCCCGGCGCACGTGCCGACCGACTTCCAGCGGCTGAACGCCCGATTCTCCTTCGTTTACGTCCCCGTCCGCTGGACGCTGAATTTCTCGAACGTATCGTGGGTCGGCCACGTACCCGATCTCTCCGTCAGCCCGCTGACCGGCAGGTTCGGGCGTGGACCACACGGGTGGTTCTTCGAAGGCTTCACGGTGCAAACCGCGCGGTCGGCCTACACGCTCGATGGCACCATCAACACCGAACTGAACCCGACGGTCCTGGATCTGCGGGTCCGCGCGCCGCGCTTCGCGTTCCAAGAGTGGGCCGGCGTCATTCGCGGACTCAAGAACATCGCCGTCGACGCATCGTTCGACACGTCGCTGAAAGGGCCGGTCAACAAGCTGGCGACGGATCTGCAGCTTTCCGGCACCGGCGGCGGCGTGAAGGGCCAGCTGACGCTCGACACCTCGGTCCCCGGCTGGCACGGCACCGGCGGCGTCGACCTCAGCCGCCTGAACCTGGCACGCTGGCTGAATCGCGACGATCGCCCGTCGGACATCACCGGCCACGTGACTTTCGATCTCGCCCTGGAGCTCGGCCGCCACTTTCCTCGCGGCATCTACGCCTTTCAAGGACCGCACGCGATGTACATGAAGTACGAGGCGGACCAGGTGCGTGCTCGCGGTCAGCTGACGGCGACCCAGGTGCTGGTTGCCGACGCCAGCGCGACCGCATATGGCGCCGCGGTGACGACGCACGACTCCACGATCGGAATCGACAGGCCGTTTCCATTCCGGTTTCAGGGACGCACCACCGGCATCGACCTCCGCCGCATCCCGGCGTCCATCCCGGTGCCGCGCGTCGAGAGCCTGCTGACCTTCGACTACGACGTGACCGGCCGCTTTGCCGAGGCCTTCATCGCCGGCCGCGCGACGTTCGCACCCTCCTCGTTCCTCGGTGCGTCGGTCGGCGATGGCACAGTCGGCTCGATCGACACGCAGACGAAACCCGTTCGCTATGCAGGCGACGGCGAGATCGACGGGATCAACCTGCGGCGATTCGGTGTAGGGCTCGATGTCGGCTGGCTGCAGCAGCCTCGATATGCCGGCACGATGTCGGGGCATTTTCACGTCGAGGGAGCCGGCACCTCGATCGCCACGCTGACGCTGACCGGAGGTGGACACCTGGCGCGCGCCGAGATGTTCAAAGGCACGCTGTCGGATGCGGAGGTGTCGATCGCGATTGCGGGTGGCACGCTGCGCGCGTCGTACGACGGCCTCATGGCCGCGATCGACCCGTCGATTCCGTTTGCAGAACCTCGGCTCGAGGCGTCGTTGAACGGGAAGGGTACAGTGACGGCGACGGTTCGCGATCTCCTGACCCGCACAACTGCGCTCGCGGACTGGGATGTCACCGGCTCGCTCACGCTCGATCGCTCGCGCCTTCGGGATTTGCAGCTCGACGCAGGCAGCGTCGAGGCATCCTTGAAGAACTCCGAGCTCAATGTGGCCCGGCTCGCGCTCGGAGGCCCGGCGATCGACGGGCACGGCAGCGGCACGGTCGCGTTGACGGACGAGGGCGCGTCCGACTTCAGTTACGAGGTCACGCGCGCGGAGCTCGCTTCCCTGCAGTCGCTCACAGGCCAGAGCGCCAGCGGCACGATATCCACCGCCGGGCGGATCAACGGGCCGTGGACGGCGTTGCGCGCCGCGGGGGACGCGTCGGTTGCGCAGCTCGAGGCGGGGGACTTCCATGCCTTGACGATGACCGGGCACTACGACGTGACCGTGCCGTCAGGCGAGGCCGCCCGCGCCACGGCGCGCCTGTCGGGGCGCGGCGAGTTCCTCACCGTGTTCGGTCAGGCGCTGCAGCAGTCCTCGGGGACGGTGACCTATGACGCGCGGCAGCTCGGCTTCGATCTGGCGTTGAAGCAGCAGGAAGCGCGCGATGGGCGGCTGGCCGGTACGGTGGCGCTTCGCCCGGAGCTGCGCGAGGCATCGCTGCTCGACCTGACCATCACGCTCGGACGCCTGCCCTGGCGCCTGGCCGCCGCCACTCCTCCACCTGTCGTGTCGTGGACCGACGAACAGATCGCCGTCACGCCGCTGGCGTTCGTCGCCGGGGACGGCGACCAGCGACTTGGCGTCGACGGAACGTGGCGCCGCGATGGAAAGGGGGCCCTGCGCCTGACCGCCTCGCACGTCTTCCTCGACACGCTGCAGGCCGCCTTCGAACGTCCGACGCGCTACGGCGGCGTCGTGGATCTCGAAGCGACGATCCGCGGCACGCGTCAACAGCCCGAGGCGAGCGGAACGCTCACCGTCGCCAACGGCCGCGTCGAACGCGTGAGCTACCAGAAGCTGCAGGCGACGTTCTCGTACCGCGAGACGCGGTTCGATCTCGACGCCAGGCTCGATCAGGCGCCCGGCGTCTGGGTGACGGCGGTTGGTCAGGTGCCGCTCGGACTGCTGACCGACGACGGCGCCGAGCAGCCGATCGACCTGGCCTTGAAGTCCAGCACGATCAGCCTTGGCCTCCTTGAAGGGGTCACCGATGTGGTTCGAAACGTGAGCGGCACCGTTACGCTCGATGTGAAGGTCATCGGCACGAATCGGGATCCCCACCTGGACGGCCGCGTCGCGATCGCGGACGCGGGATTCCTGGTGGTGCCCACCGGCTCGACCTACAAGAACGCGCGGGCGGCGCTGACCCTGGCGAGCGAGCGCCTCACGGTCGACTCCCTGCACATCGAGGACGCCGGCGGCAGGCCGCTGGATGTCCACGGCAGCCTCGGCACCCACGAGCTGCGGGTCAGCGAGCTGCAGATTGAAGGGACCGCGCGCCGCTTCGAGGTCATGCACAACGAGCTCGGTCAGGTGAGCGTCGACGCCACCGTCAAGCTGCAGGGACGCTACGAATCGCCTCGGATCGCCGGCGACGTCACCATCACGAGCGGCACCCTGCGCGTGGACGAGATCCTGTCGCGGGCGTTGTTTCAACCCTACTCGACCGAGGCGACGCGGATCACCGAAGTCGACGCGGTCGCGGCGCTCAACCCGTGGGACCGGCTCGGCCTCGACCTGTCGCTGCACGTGCCCGCGACGCTGCGGTTGACCGGCGACAGCGTCCAGATCTCGCAGGGCACGCCCATCGGCCTCGGAGACATCAACTTGCGCGTCAGCGGCGACCTCTATCTCTACAAGGACCCGGCGCAGCCATTGTCGGTGACCGGCTCGTTCGATCAGATTACCGGCACCTATGCGTTCCAGGGCCGCGGCTTCAACATGCTCGGGTCGAGCTCGATCAACTTCCGCGGCGACCTGAACCCGGAAATCTACGTCACGGTGACGCGTGTCATCTCCGGCGTCGAGACCCGCGTCAGCATCTTCGGACCACTCCGGTCGCCTGAGCTGCGTCTCGCCAGCACGCCGACGCTCGACCCGTCCGACATCCTGTCCCTGATCGTGTTCAACACCTCCACCAACCAGCTCTCGGCGTCGCAGCAACAGCAGCTGGTGGCCCGGGCCGGCGTCCTGGCCGCCGGCTTTCTCGCCCAGCCGCTGGTGGCGGCGATCTCCAGCGAGACCGGCATCGACATGTTCGCGGTCGAGCCGGGGGACGTCGGCAGCGACGTCAAGATCACGATCGGCCGCGAGATCGCCCCCGGTCTGGTCGCGCGATTCAGCCGGGAGTTCGGCCAGGAAGCGTACGACGAGGCGACGATCGAGTACACCCTCTCCCGTCTCTTCCGGATCCGCGCGACCTTCTCCGACGCCCAGACGCTCACCTCGTCGGCGTTGTTCCGTCGCGTGGAACGCGCGGGGATCGACCTGCTCCTGTATTTCAGTTTTTGAAGGGACAAGGGACACAAACCAACCCGCCCTCTACAGCAGGAGGGTTTCGACGCGGTGGGCGTGGACCATGCCTTCGCACGGCGACCAGGCGAACACGGTGAAGCGTCCATCCTGCGACGCGACCAGCGCGACGGCGCGCTGCTGATCGTGCACGAACTGCGCCGCCGACAGGTGGCGCGTGCCTCCGAGCTGGGTCGGGTGCATGGTCAGGGCGACGTTGCCTTCGATCGGCTCGGTGACCGTCACCTGCTCCACCTGGGGCGACCCTTTGCGCCGCGCGATCTTGGCGCCGAACGCCAGCAGGTCGTAGTCGTGGGTCACCACCGTCGCGCCGTCGACCGCGGTCAAGCCGGCAATCGCCTCCACCGCACGGTTGACCGCATCCTGCCAGAGCCGCGTGTCCTGCTCCACCGGCGTATTCCGGGTGAGCTCGGCCAGCTCGCTGAACGACGGCACGACCGCATACGGAATCGGCCGCACGATCGACTCGGGCCAGCCGGGATCGCCCGACGGGACGATCAGCATCAGCCCGCCGCGGCTGTGCGCGCGCATCGACACCGCCAGCTGCACCAAGACGTTGACCGAGTCGATTCGCTTCGACCACGAATCCGGCGAGTCGAAGCCGAGCAGCGATGTCAGCAACGGCGGGCAGTCGGGCAGGCTCGACGCGTGTTCATCGACGACCTTGATCTGATCGCCCTCGAGCACGGCGACGTTCACGAACTTCCCCGACTCGTCGCCGCGGTGATGCTTCACCACCAGCAGCCCGGGCGCGGCGACCTCGACGACAATCGACTGCGCCGGAACCGTGCGGACGGTGCCCCAGACGAAGAGCGCCTGACCACGGCGCCAGACGCCGAGATGGATGCCGGCGCGTTCTACCGCCGGCGCCACCTTCACCAACTTGTCGGCCTCGAGCGCCAGCGGCGTCTCGAACAGCAGCGGATGACGTGCCGCCTCCGGCGGCAGCAGCGTCAGGGAGATTTTGGGAACGTAGCTCTCCTCGCGGCGCAGGCTCGCCCAGAACGCGGCATCGATGATCGCCTCGATGGTGTCGGCATCCGGCGGCGCGATCGGCGCCGGCCGGCCGCGGCGCCGGGCTTCCTCGGCGTGATGCGCGAAGTGCGCAGCCACCTTGGGCGCGACGATCCGCGCGGCGGGATAGGCGGGGCCGCTCATGGACGCCGGCGAGGCGCGCCCGACCAGCGGCGTTGCTGCGGTGCGCGAGACGGCGGTCCGCCGCTGCCAGGACCGCGGGAACCGTGGCCGCCGTGCGGGCGGCTGCGCGGATCGCGCGCCGGCCGCGGCGGCCGCTGATCGAGGTTCTGCTGCGGGCGCGCGTTGTAGTCGAAATCCGGCAGCGTCACGCGCGGCAGCCGCGCCGCGATGGCCTTCTCGATGCCGCGCAGATCGCCCTCCTCCTCCGGCGAGACCAGCGTGAAGGCCGAGCCGGTGGTCTCAGCGCGGGCCGTGCGGCCGACGCGGTGAATGTAGTCTTCCGCCACGTGCGGCACGTCGAAGTTCACCACGTGGCCGAGCGCGGTGACGTCGATGCCGCGCGCCGCGATGTCGGTGGCGACCAGCACGCGATACTTGCCGCTCTTGAACCCCGCCAGCGCTTCGGTGCGCTGCGACTGCGAACGATTACCGTGAATGCGCTCGACCTTGACCCCCGAGTCGCCCAGAAACTTCGCCAGCCGGTTGGCGCGATGCTTGGTACGCGTGAAGACCAGGGCGTCGTGCATGTCGGCGCCCTTCAACAGGTGCAGCAGCAGCGGCGGCTTGAGGTGTTGCGCCACTGGATACACCGCGTGTGTGATCCCGACGGCCGGCGTCGAGCGCCGCTCGATGTTGATCGTCGCCGGCGACTTGAGCATCTCCTTCGACAGCTGCGCGATCGGCGGCGGCATGGTGGCGCTGAAGAACAGCGTCTGCCGTCTCGCCGGCGGCGGGATGTGCTTCAGCACGCGGCGGATATCGGGCAGGAATCCCATGTCGAGCATGCGATCGGCCTCGTCCAGCACCAGGTACTGCAGGCTGCCCAGCCTGGCGTACGGCGAGCGAAAGTGGTCGAGCAGGCGCCCGGGAGTGGCGACGATGACGTCGACGCCGCTGCGGAAGGCGTGCTCCTGTGGTCCCATGCCGACGCCGCCGAAGACGGCGGCCGCGGTCAGGGGCGTGTGCACCGCGAGGTCGTTGAGGTCTTCGACAATCTGCGCCGCCAGTTCCCGCGTCGGCGTCAGCACGAGCGCGCGCGTGGTGCCGCGCGCCTTACCGATGAGCCCGTGCAGGATCGGCAGCAGAAACGCCGCCGTCTTGCCGCTGCCGGTCATGGCGCAGGCGAGCAGGTCCTGGCCGGCCATGGCCAGCGGAATCGCATCAGCCTGAATGGGCGTCGGGCGTGAAAATCCGAGGTCTTTGAGGCCCTGCAGGAGGCTGGGATGAAGTCCGAGGTCGGTAAATGGCACGGATCATTATGACAGGAGCGCACGATCGTCGTACAATTGGACCGTGAACAAGTCGAGACCATCGCAACAGAAGCGCCAGCGCGAGCGCCAGCGCCAGGAACGCCAGAAAGAGAAGCAGGCCAAGCGGCAGGAAGTCGCCGCGCAGAAGGTGAACAGTCCCGGCCGCGCCGGCGGCGTCGATCCCGATCTCGAGGGCATCACGGCCGGCCCGCAGCCGCTGCAGGACTGGCAGACCGACGAGGCCGAAACCGAGACCGAGAACAGCTAGACCGCGATCAGCTGCACGATCGCCGCGGTCAGGAACCAGCGCTCCAGCGTGAAAAGCCTACGCCTCGGCGGGCGTCCGCGATACGCTCCTCGGGTTATCCTGGCAGCTTGAAGGCGATGTATTCCCCGCTGTAGTTCCCGCCGCTGACGGCCACGATCAGGTACTGCTTGCCGTTGAGCAGGTAGGTCATCGGCGAGCCGCTTTGGGGTGCCGGGATGTAGACTGCGCCGACCTCTTTGCCTGTCCCTTTGTCGTAGGCGCGCAGCATCGCGCCCCTTGCGCCCGTCGACGTCGTTGTCAC
>DATASG010000155.1:0-10977 GCA_036269295.1 Vicinamibacterales bacterium
GCTGAACCCCATTTTTTCAGCGCCCTGCTTGGGTTCTAGGGTTCTAAAGTTCCCAGTTCTGAGTTACAGCGCCTCTGCTCCCGACACGACCTCGATAATCTCTCTCGTGATCGCGGCCTGACGCACCTTGTTCATGTAGAGGGTCAGGTCGGCGATCATGTCGGCCGAATTCTTGGTCGCGGTGTCCATCGCCGTCATCTGCGCAGCATAGAACGCCGCGTTCGACTCGAGCAGCGCGCGATAAACCTGGACCTCGACGTAGCGCGGCAGCAGCTGGTTGAAGATCTCCTGCGGCGCCGGCTCGTAGAGGTAGTCGATCTGCGCGCGCGGGTCGGCGCCGGTCTGGACCGGCGCGAAGCCGGGATCAGGCCTGGTCGAGCCTGCGCCTCCCGAGTCCGACCCCGGCTGCACCTCGCCTCGTGCGATCGGCAGCAGCTCTTCGACGACCACACGCTGGGTCATCACCGAGCGGAACTCGTTGTAGACCAACATCACCCGGTCGGCCTTGCCGGTCAGGAACGCGTCGATCGCGGTCTGCGCGATCGCGGCGGCGTCCTCGAACCGCAACTTCTGGAAGATGCCGACCTGCTCGAACATCACCTCATAACCGCGGCGCACGAAGAAGTCGCGCCCCTTGCGCCCGACCAGCCCGAGCATGCACGGCTGCCTGCTCTCGACCAGGAACGTGGCGCCGGCCTTGATCACGTTGGTGTTGAAGCTGCCGCACAGTCCCTTATCAGCGGTGACCACGATCAGCAGCGTGCGGCTTTCCGGGCCCACCTCGCGCGTCATCAGCAGCGGGTGGATCGACGGGTCGACGCGCGACGCCACGCTGCGGAGGACGCGCTGCATTTGCACCGCGTACGGGCGGGCGTTCATGATCCGCTCCTGCGCACGGCGCAGCTTCGAGGCCGCGACCATCTTCATCGCCTTGGTGATCTGCTGCGTGTTCTTGACCGCGCGGATCCGACGGCGGAGATCGATCAGGGACGGCATTTATGCGGCCGCGGACTTTCTCGCGAGGAAGTCGGTCGAGAACTCCTTCACCGCGGCGTCGAGCGCCGCCTTCAGCTGATCGTCGAGCTGCTTCTTCTCGCGGATGCCGCTGACGATCTGGGGGTGCCGGCTCTCCAGGAAACGGTAGAGCTCGGTCTCGTAGGCGCGCACGTCCGGCAGTGCGACGCTGTCCATGTAGCCGTTGGTGCCGGCGTAGATGATCGCGACCTGGCGTTCGACCGCGAGCGGCTCGTACTGCGGCTGCTTCAGGATCTCGACCAGGCGCGCGCCGCGGGCGAGCTGCTGCTGCGTCGACTTGTCGAGGTCGCTGCCGAACTGCGCGAACGCCGCCAGCTCGCGGTACTGCGCCAGCGCCAGACGGAGCGTGCCCGCCACCTGCCGCATCGCCTTGATCTGCGCCGACCCGCCGACGCGCGACACCGAGTTACCGACGTTGATCGCGGGCCGGACGCCCTGGTGGAAGAGGTCCGATTCGAGGAAGATCTGACCGTCGGTAATCGAGATGACGTTGGTCGGGATGTAGGCCGAAAGGTCGCCGGCCTGGGTCTCGATAATCGGCAGCGCCGTCAACGATCCGCCGCCGAGCTCATTGTTCAGCTTCGCCGCGCGCTCCAACAGGCGCGAGTGGAGGTAGAAGACGTCGCCGGGATACGCTTCGCGGCCCGGAGGACGGCGGAGCAGGAGCGAGATCTCGCGGTAAGACTGGGCGTGCTTGGAGAGGTCGTCGTAGACCACCAGCGCGTGCCGGCCGCTGTCGCGGAAGTACTCGCCGAAGGTGCAGGCCGAGAACGGGGCGATGTAGAGCAGCGGGGCCGGGTCAGAGGCGGTCGCGGCGACGACAATCGTGTAGCGCATCGCGTCGGCTTCCTCGAGCGTGCGCACGACCTGGGCCACAGTCGACTGCTTCTGGCCGATCGCGTTGTAGATGCAGATGACACCGGTATCCTTCTGGTTCAGGATCGCGTCGATCGCCACGGCGGTCTTCCCGGTCTGGCGGTCGCCGATGATCAGCTCGCGCTGGCCGCGGCCGATCGGCACCATCGCGTCGATCGCCTTGAGGCCGGTCTGCACCGGCTCCTTCACCGATTGCCGGTCGACGACGCCCGGCGCGATCCGCTCAATCGGCGCGAACGCGGTCGAGCCCAGCGGGCCTTTGCCGTCAATCGGCTGGCCGAGCGCGTTGACGACGCGGCCGAGCAGCTCCTCGCCGACCGGCACCGAGATGATGCGGCCGGTCCGCTTGACCAGGTCGCCTTCCTTGATCTCGGTGAACTCGCCGAGCAGCACCGCGCCGACGCTCTCCTCCTCGAGGTTCAGCGCGATGCCGAACACCCCGTGGGGGAACTCGAGCATCTCGCCCGCCATCGCGTTGTCGACGCCGTGGACGCGGGCGATGCCGTCGCCGATCGAGATGATGCTGCCGACCTCGGCGACATCGACGTCGACGGCGAAGCTGCCGATCTGTTCCCGGATGATCTTGGAGATCTCTTCAGCTTTGATGTCCATTACACGCTCTCCACGAGCCGTTCTTTCATTTTTTCCAACTGCCGCGCGACGCTGCCGTCGTAGATGGTGCTGCCGATCCGGGCGACCAAGCCGCCGACGATCAACGGATCGATTTTCATCGCCAGCAGCACGGCGCGCCCGGTGAGCGACGCCAATCCCCGTTGAATCGCCTCGGCTCGGCGCGGGTCGAGCGCCACGGCGGTCGTCACCTCCGCACGCACCACGCCGCGGTGGTCGAGCAGCCGGTCGCTGTAGGCCGTGAGCAGGTCGGGCACCAGGACCAGACGATCGCGATCGGCGAGCAGGGCGATCAGCTTCGAGACGATCGGGGTGAGCTTCGCCTGGGCCAGCAGATTGCCAACAGCGGCGCGCTTGCGCGGCACCGGCACGGCCGGGTTGAGCAGCACCTTTTCCAGCAGGGGGTAGCGCTTGAACAGATCGGCGAACTGCGTCAGCTCGTTCTGGATCAGCTCGAGGTCCGCCTTCTCCTTGACGGCAACGTCCAGGAGGGCGCGGGCGTAGCGAATGGCGGCGGTCTTGTTCGTCACTGATGCTCGCAGGAGCTTGCGAAGAGTTTCACAAGCAGCCCAAATTTATATCATTCAAAGACAATCCGCCACAAGCCGAACTCACGCCCTGACGACGATTTGCGTCCCGGGCCGGCCGACCCCGACCGACCCAATCCGGACGGCGCTGACGCCGGCCATCGTCAAGGCCGCCTGGACCCGGTCCGCGAACACAGAACTGACCGCAATTAGCAGACCGCCAGAGGTTTGTGGGTCAAACAGGATCGCAGCTCGATCCGGGTCCATCCCCGGGTCGATCTCGGCCCCTTTGCCGAAATGCTCCTCGTTCGACCCGAGACCACCGGACCGGTTGGCACCGGCGATCGCCAGCACTCCCTTGAAGACCGGCACCTGAGCAGCCTCGATGGTCATCGTCACCCGGCTCGCCTTGGCAATCTCGGATGCGTGACCGATGAGCCCGAAGCCGGTAATGTCGGTGCAGGCGTGAATCACCGCCGCAGGAAACGGCTGCAGCGCCTCGGCGGCGGCGCGGTTCAGGGTCCGCATGGAGCGGATCGCTTCTTCTGCGAGGGCCGCGTCGGCGCGATCGAATTTGATCGCGGTGCCGACGATGCCGGTCCCGAGCGGCTTGGTGAGGTAGAGCACATCGCCTGCGCGTGCGCCGGCGTTGGCCAGCACGCGCGCCGGATCGATCGAGCCGGTCACCGCGTAGCCGAACTTGATTTCCGGGTCGCGCACGGTGTGTCCGCCGAGGAGCGACACGCCCGCCTCGCGGAGTTTGTCGAAGCCGCCGCGAAAAATTTCCCGGATCACGCCGGGCTCGAGCCCGTCCTGTGGGAACGCGGCGATGGCGAGCGCGGTCAGTGGACGGCCGCCCATCGCGTAAATATCGCTGACCGCGTTCGCGGCGGCGATCTGACCGTAGATGTACGGGTCGTCGACGATCGGGGTGAAGAAGTCGACGGTCTGGACCAGGGCCGGCCCGCTCTCCCATCGGTACACACCCGCATCGTCCGCGTCCCGGAAGTCGAGCAGGACACGGTCATCGGTTTGCACGGGGATGTCACTCAGCACCTGAGCGAGCTCGCCAGCGGCGAGTTTGCTCGCTCAACCGGCGCAGGAAACCATCTGGGTCAAGCGCTGGCTCACTTCGTTCCTCCTTTCGTGGTCAAGACGATCAACGCAGAACTCGTGGAACCCGCAGAACACTGTGGTCCGCCGAAGCTGCAGTGACGGCGGCTGCCTTGGACGTCGTGGTTATCGGTCCGTGAGCTGGTCGTAGATCCGGATTAGCTCTTCTTCGGAGACGAAATCGATCTCGATGCGCCCTCGTGCACCGTGGCGAACGATGCGGACGCGGGTTCCGAGCAGGAGCTTGAGACGATCTTCCGCGGCGCGGGTGTGCACGTCGGCCTGCTTGGGGGCGGCGGCCTGGCGCGGCGGCTTGCCTGACTCGACGATTTTCTTCACCAGCGATTCGGTTTCCCTGACCGAGAGGCTGCGCGCGATGACCTCGCGCGCGATGCGGCGCTGATCGGCTTCATCGGCGAGAGAGAGCAGCGCGCGGGCGTGGCCCATCGACAGGCGGCTGGAAGCGACCTCGCTCCGGACCTCGTCGGGCAGTTTGAGGAGCCGCTGGAAGTTGGCGACCGACGCGCGATCCTTGCCGACGGCGGTCGCGATCCCTTCCTGCGTCAGATTGAACTCGTCGGCGAGGCGGCGATAGGCAAGGGCCTCCTCGATCGGGTTCAGGTCCTGGCGCTGGATGTTCTCGACCAGCGCCATTCCGAGGAGCGACTGCTCCTGGCCGGGTCCGACGTCGCGCACGACGACCGGCACGCGAAGAAGGCCGGCGAGTTTGGCGGCGCGCCACCGGCGCTCACCGGCGATGATCTGGAATCGATCGCCGACGGTGCGAACGACGATCGGCTGGATGATGCCGTTGGCGCGGATCGACTGCGCGAGCTCCTGCAGACGCGCATCGTCGACGAAGCTGCGCGGCTGAAAGCGGTTCGGCTCGAGACGATCGATGTCGGCCTCGACCGCCGACGCGCGCTTGGGTTCGGGCAGGTCGGGGATCAGCGCGCTGAGGCCTTTACCGAGCGCGGGGCGTTTTTCCATATGGACCTTCAGAAAGAACCTCGGAGGGCCGCGGTTTTTTTCTATGCAGCCGTGGCTGCGGATCGTTCCAGCACTTCGCGCGCGAGGGCCTTGTAGGCTTCTGCGCCGCGAGATTTGACGTCGTACAGAATCACCGGCATCCCGTGGCTGGGTGCTTCGCCCAGGCGGACATTGCGCGGGATCACGGTCCGAAACACCTTCTCCTTGAAGAACTCGCGCACATCGGACGCGACCTGTTGGCCGAGATTGGTGCGCTCGTCGAACATCGTGAGCAGGACCCCTTCGATATCGAGGGCGGGATTGAGCGACCCGCGCACGCGGCGCATCGTGCTGACGAGATCGGCGAGCCCTTCGAGCGCGAAATACTCGCAGTGCAGCGGGATCAGCACCGCGTCCGCGGCCACGAGCGCGTTCAGCGTCAGCAGGCCCAGCGACGGCGGACAATCGATGAAGATGTAGTCGAAGTCGTCGCGCACCGAGCGAAGGAGCTGTCGCAGCCGTTCCTCACGCGCAGGCAATGAGACCATTTCGATCTCGGCGCCGGTCAGATGACGGTCGGCCGGGATCAGTTTCAAGCTCTCGATCGCGGTGGGGATGATAAACGGCCGCGCCTCCGTCGTCGCCTCGATGGTCGTCAGCGCGTTGTAGATCGTGCCGGACAGCGATGCGAGACCCTTCTGGCCGACGCCGCTGGTGAGGTTTCCCTGGGGATCGACGTCGACGAGCAGCACTCGACGATTGACAAGCGCGAGGGAGGCGGCGAGATTGATGGCGGTGGTGGTTTTGCCCACTCCGCCTTTTTGGTTCGCAACGGCGATAAGCTTGCCCATATTGGTCAATTGGCCAATTATCAGCACTGGTTGACCGCTGATGGGAGAGAATATCACTGTTCCACGTGGAACACTCGGCGATAGACAGTCAAGAAGCTCTGCGGTACGTCAATTAGCTGAACAGTCGAGACGTGTTTGAAACCAGTTGGGTCGGGATTGGGCGAATGAGAAGGTCGAAACATCAACAGCTGCCCGCCATTCTTCAGCATCCGTGCAGCGGAGTCGAAGAGCTGACCATCGGTTCGGACCGCCCTGACGGTAACAACGTCGGCGCTGTTAGCGAAAGTCACCTTCTCGGCAACCGCTTCAAACCGCGCGGTCTCGACCTGGGCATCGGCCAGTCCCAGCGCTCGAACCGCCTCTCTGAGAAATGCTCCCTTCCGCTCCTTCGACTCGACCATCGTCAGTTTCAGCGCGGGACGGGCAATCTTGAGAGGAATCGCCGGCGAGCCACCCCCCGAGCCCAGATCGAACCAGACAGAGGGCGTATGCGTGGGAATCTGCCTGGCGGCTGCGAGCGGCTCCACCAGAAGGCGATCGAACGCCTCATCGGTGGGAGGATCGAGCGGCAAAGCCGTGAGGTTAATTCTGGCGTTCCAGTGCGCGAGCAACTCGAAGTAGGCCTCGAGCGGCTGGAGCATTCCGAGCGCGATCGGCGCCTTCGCACGCCTGGTACGCCTTGCAAGGCGGTCGCGAAACTCGAGCGAAGTCACTGGTTCGCGGCTGGAGAAAAGCGCCCGACGAACGCTCCCAGCACGGCGACAGCAGCTGGAGTGACTCCAGGAATTCTGAGCGCCTGACCGAGAGTATCCGGACGGACTTGCGTCAAGCGCTGCACGACTTCCCGAGACAGGCCAGGAACCCGATCGAACGGAAAACCGACGGGGATTCGACGTCGCTCGTCCTTTCGTCCACGCGCGATCTCGCTCTCCTGGCGGCGCAGATAGCCGGCGTATTTCACAGTGGTTTCTGCGCTCGATACGTCCAATGTGGCATCGCGCTGATCGCACTCGAAGCGCGGGAGACGGTCACTTGCGAGCAAATCGGAGAGTCGAACCTCGGGCTGGCGCAATAGCTGGCTTGCCGGAACGCGACCTCCGGACGAAGCGCGCACGAACACCGAGTCCAGCATCTCGATGTTCCTCTGGAAGCGTCCCCGCCGGGCCTCGAACTGCTCCCATCGCTCATCGTCGACCAGGCCGGTTGCCCGGCCTCGTGGCGTAAGTCGCAGGTCGGCGTTGTCGATGCGGAGCAGCAGGCGATGCTCGGCGCGAGACGTGAACATGCGATACGGCTCGAGGCAGCCCTTGGTAATCAGATCGTCAACCAGGATGCCGATGTAGGCCTCATCGCGGCGAAGCTCGAGGCCGCTGCCGAACGACGCAGCATAGGCGGCGTTGGCGCCAGCAACGAGTCCTTGAGCCCCAGCCTCTTCATAGCCGGACGTGCCGTTGATCTGCCCAGCCAGAAAGAGGCCAGCGACCCGCTTCGTTTCGAGCCGGCGCGTGAGCTCCGTCGGCTGGATGAAGTCGTACTCCACAGCGTAACCAGGGCGGAGCAGCACGGCATCCTCGAGACCGGGCAAGGCGTGGACAAGATCGACCTGAACCTCGCGAGGCAGCGACATCGAGAAGCCGTTCACGTAGATCTCGCGTGCCTCGATGCCTTCAGGCTCGAGAAAGATCTGGTGCCGCTCCTTGTCGGGGAAACGGACAATCTTGTCTTCGAGCGAGGGGCAGTAGCGCGGTCCGATTCCGCGGATCTGTCCATTGAAGAGCGGGGAGCGATCGATGTTGGCGCGAACCACGTCGCGGACGCGCTCGTTTGTGTGGAGCAGATAACAGTCGGTCTGCCCTCGATCGATGGGCCCTGAAAGAAACGAGAACGGCACCGGCGGATCGTCGCCCCGCTCCAGGGAGAATCGGCCATCGGCGACGCAGCTGTCGAAGTCGATGCTGGCGCGATCCAGTCTGGGAGGCGTCCCTGTTTTCAGACGACCCCATTGATAGCCGAACGACTTCAGGGACGCGGCGAGCTCGCGTGATGGCGGTTCGCCGGAACGGCCAGCCGGATGCTGCTCCGGCCCGATGTGTACAAGGCCGTTCAGAAACGTCCCAGTGGTGATGACCAGCGCTCGGCAGCCGTAGGAGTCGCCGTCCTCGAACGCGAGACCAGTGACGCGACCGTGTTCAGCCAGAATGCGTCCGGCGCGACCAATCAGCCATTCGATGTTCGGCTCCGCCTCGAGGGCTGCCGCGACCCATTTGCCGTAGATTTTCTTGTCCGCCTGCGCGCGCGGAGACCATACCGCCGGGCCGCGGCTGCGGTTCAACAACTTGAACTGGATGCCGGTGGCGTCGATGGCGCGGCCCATCAGGCCTCCGAGCGCGTCGATCTCGCGGACGAGGTGGCCTTTGGCGGTGCCGCCGATCGCGGGATTGCACGGCATGTGCGCGACGGTGTCTTTCGTCAGCGTGCAGAGCCCGACGTGCGCGCCAAGGCGTGCGGCAGCGTACGCTGCTTCGCAACCCGCATGCCCGGCGCCGACGACGATCACGTCGAAACCTTGTTTCACACCACCCCCAGATCCGGAAGACACCGCAGAGACCGCCAATTCACTTGCCGATGCAGAAGCGCGAGAAAATATGCTCGAGAAGGTCCTCGGGCGCACGGCGTCCGCTGATCTCTTCCAACGCGGCCCGCGCATCGGTGAGATCCGCGAGCACGAATTCTTCCGGCATCGAGACGCCTTGTGCGAGCGCCGCCGCGCGCGCGCGCGCCAGCGCCTCGTGGGCACGACCGACCAGCGCGAGGTGTCGGACATTCGTCATCGCCGGACGATCGCGCATCAGATCCACATCGAACGCCACGGCAATGCGCCGGCGCAGTACCTCGAGGCCGTCGCCGGATGTCGCCGATACGGCCACCGCGCGATCGTCGTGCCAGGCCGCCGCCAGATCGTTCTTGTTTGCCACGTAAAGAACTTTATCATCATGTCGCCGTTCCGGCCGCGGTCGCGAACGGTCCTCGACCAGCAACACCAGATCGGCGACCGCCATCGCCTGATGGGCGCGAGAAACACCCTCGATTTCCACCGGGTCGGCGGTGTCGCGCAGCCCCGCCGTATCCACCAGCGTCACCTGCAGTCCCTCGATCTCAACCACCTCGGTCACCAAGTCGCGGGTCGTTCCGGGCACGTCGGTCACGATGGCGCGCGAGCTGCCGGCGAGCGCGTTGAACAGGCTCGACTTGCCGACGTTGGGTTCGCCGACGATCGCAATCGTCAAACCCTCGCGAATCAGGCGGCCGCGCCGCGCATTGTCGAGGAGCGCCGCCGTGCGCTCGAGGAGTCCGTCGATCGCCTGCGCCAGCGCACCAGGCTCGACGAAGTGGTAACCCTCTTCGGGGAAGTCGACCGAGGCCTCGAGCCGTGCGATCAGATCGAACAGCGTTGCGTCGATCGCGCCGATGGTGCGGGTCAGCGTGCCGTCGAGCTGATCGAAGGCCGCGCGCGCCTGCAGGGGCGTGACCGCCTCGATCAGGTCGCTCACCGCCTCAGCCTGCATCAGATCGATCCGGCCGTTCAGATACGCTCGGAGCGTGAACTCGCCCGGCTCGGCCAGCCGAGCGCCGGCGTCGATGGCCGCGCTCACAATCGCGCCCAGCACAACCGGACTGCCGTGCGCGCTGAGCTCGACAACGTCTTCGCCGGTGTAGGAGCGAGGCCCAGGGAAAAACGTCGCCACGACCTGATCGATCGCATCTCCGCCTCCGCTCGGAAGAGTATCTGGCGAGCTACAGTCGGGCGCGTCGTCTCGGGCCACGCCAGGCCGAGGCGCGAAGTGCGAAGGCCGGACCTTGCTGAGCGTCGCGTGGCGCGGCTGAAGAGGCTGGCGATGCCTGATGAGTGTCTGCGCGACCGTGAGCGCCACGGGGCCACTCAGGCGCACAACACCGATTCCGCCGCGCCCCGGCGGCGTCGCGATCGCGACGATGGTGTCTTGCGTCGAGAAAGACATGAGGCTGGGGCTGGGGGCTGGGAGCTGGCGCCCCTGGCCGCTACTTCCGTGCGGAGATCATGACGGTCTTCGAAAACGCGTCGCCGACGCTCTCGGTCGTTGCCCCCGGCACCTCGGCCACCGCGATGTGGACCAGCCGACGCTCGTACGGATTCAGCGGCCCGAGCTGCTGATCCATCCCCGAGTCTTTCGCCTTGGCGGCCAGAAACTTCGCCATGTTTCGCAGCTCGATGTCCTTGCCCTTGCGGTACTCGAGCGCGTCGACGAACACCCGCTTCTCGCCGTCGAGCGATCGACCGTAGCAGGAGTCGACGATCTGCTGCAGCGCCCTCAGCGGCTCGCCGCGATGCCGCACCAGCAGCTCGGCCTCATCGCCGGCGATGTTGAAGCGCGGGCCGTCGTCGGTGTGCTCGACCTCGACGGTCGCGGTGATGCCAAATGCGGTCACGACACGGTTCAAGAAATCGACGATCGGTGGTGTAGGCATAGGAGTCGCTCGCTTTACTGCGGTTCTCGCGCCGCGGCGTCGGTCCTGCCGCCGCCGACGCGCTTCATGCGCCGCTCGGTCGCCGTCCCGCCGCTCGCGGCCGGGCGGACCTTGGGCGGGCCGATCATGTAGTTGGTCGTGTACTGCTGACCGATCGCGAAGACGTTGTTGATCAACCAGTAGAGCGCCACCCCGGACGGATACCAGAGGAACAGGAAGGTGAAGAACACCGGCATCAGCATCGTCATCTTCTGCTGAACCGGGTCCATCCCGGCGGCCGGCGCCAGCCGCTGCTGCCAGATCTGGCTGATCCCCATCAGGATCGGGGTCACGAAATACGGATCGTGCGCCGAGAGATCGCGAATCCAGAAGATGAAGGGCGCGCCGCGCAGCTCGATCGCGGTCGAGAGCAGCGCGTAGAAGGCGAAAATGAACGGCATCGTCAGCAGCATCGGCACGCAGCCGCTGGC
>DATASG010000156.1:0-11997 GCA_036269295.1 Vicinamibacterales bacterium
CCCGACGGTACCCGCGTCACCCGCGAGATCAAATAGGATCCGCTACGGGGAGATTCGATGATTGACTTGTACGACGCCGCGACCAATCAACTGCTCGGAAACATCACCGAAGCCGATCTCAAGGTGCTGGTCGATGCGCTAGAAGAAGAAGGGATCCATGACCAGGACTATTACATCGACCGGGCGACGGTCGACGCGATCGCCGACGGCAAGGCCACCGAACATCTGGTCGGCCTGCTGCGCAAGGCGGTCGGCGCGGGCGACGGCGTCGACATCCGCTGGCAGCGGCGATAGCTCCAAGGCGCGGCAGCGGTAGAATCTCCGCCAGGAGCTGCCGATGCACCATTCGAGACTCGTCCTGGGATCCACGCTCGCGCTGGTACTCGCCGGCGGAGTCGCCTTCGCGACGCGCGCGCAGACGACCGGGCCGCTGCGTTTCGCGATCTCCTTCCCGGCCGCCCGCAGCGCTCAACCGCTGGACGGCCGCGTCCTCCTCTTCATCTCCGACGACGACAAGGCGCAGCCGCGGATGCAGACGGATCAATACCGCGCCAACACCACCAAGCCGATCTTCGGCGTCGACGTGGACGGCCTCGAGCCGGGTGCGCCCGTCCGCATCGACGACACCGTCGTCGGATGGCCGGTACGCAGCCTGAAGAGCCTTCCGCCGGGCGACTACTTCGTGCAGGCGCTGATCAACCGCTACGAGACCTTTCATCGCGCCGACGGCCACACGATCAAGATGCCGATGGACCAGGGTGAGGGACAACACTGGGAGTCGAAGCCGGGCAACTTCTACAGCACTCCGGTCAGGATGCACCTCGATGCGGCAACCAGCGGCGAGATCAAGCTCTCGATGGACCAGGAGATCCCGCCAATCGCGCCGCCGAAGGACACCGCGCAGGTGAAGTACCTGCGGGTGCAGAACGAGCGGCTGACGAAGTTCTGGGGACGGCCGATGTTTCTCGGCGCCATCGTGTTTCTGCCACAGGGCTGGGACTCGCACCCCAACGCGCGCTACCCGCTGCTCGTGCACCACGGGCACTTTCCGAAAGACGCCTCGAGCGACGGCTGGCGTGAGACGCCGCCGGACCCGACCGCCACCGCTACGGTGCGCGATAACCAGGCCGCGGCGTACCAGTTCTACAAGGACTGGAACGGTCCACACTTTCCGCGCATGATCCACGTGCTGGTGCAGCACCCGACGCCGTATTTCGACGATTCGTACGCCGTCAACTCGGAGAACAACGGGCCCTACGGCGACGCGATCACGCTCGATCTGATCCAGATGATCGAGAAGCAGTTCCGCGGCATCGGCGCCGGCTGGGCACGCGTGACCACGGGCGGCTCGACCGGCGGCTGGGAGGCGCTCGGCGTCCAGGTGATGTACCCGGACGCCTACAACGGCGCGTGGGCGCTCTGTCCGGACCCGATCGACTTCCGTTCCTACCGCTCGGTCAACATCTACGACGAGCACAACGCCTACTACTACGAAGACAACCCGTTCAAACGGACGCCGAAACCAGGCTTTCGGGACTACCGCGATCATCTGTTCTCGACCTTCGAGGATCGCAACCTGGTGGAGCTCGCCCTCGGGACGCACGGCCGCTCCTCGGGACAGCACGACGCCTGGGCGTCGGTGTTCGGACCCGTCGGCGCCGACGGCTATTACAAGCCGCTCTACGACAAGGCGACGGGCGCGATCGACCCCGAGGTCGCCATCTACTGGCGCGACCACTACGACCTCCGCTACATCCTGCAGCGTGACTGGAAGACGTTGGGACCGAAGCTGCGCGGGAAGATCCACATCACCAGCGGCACGATGGACAACGGCTATTTGAACAACGCCGTCTACCAGATGGAGGAGTTCCTCGGCCACGCCGTGCCGTCGCCGGAGTACGAGATCACCTACGGCGAGCGGCGCGAACACTGCTTCACCGGCGACACCGAGCATGCCAATGCGGTCGGCAGCCGGACCGTTCATCAGCGCTACATGCCGGCGATGGCGCAGTGGATCATCAAGTCAGCGCCGGCGGGTGCGGACACCAAGAGCTGGGTGTACTAGCGGGCTGTCACGAGGTCGTCCAGGACTGACTGAACCTGAACCGGCCGATCGGCGTCTTTACCTGACAGGTAATTGCCACGGACGTGCCCGGGGCGGGATCGTCAGGAATCACATGAACACGCTGCTCGGGTTCCCGGAGGGAAACGTCGCGACCGCCTTCGGCGCCCTGCTCCGGCGCTGGCGAACCGGCCGCGGCATGAGCCAGCTGGCGCTGGCCACCGAGGCCGGCATCTCCACCCGCCATCTGAGCTTCCTCGAAACCAGCCGCGCCCAGCCAAGCCGCGAGATGGTGCAGCTGCTCGCCGGCATGCTCGACGTCCCGCTCGGCGATCGCAACGCGCTGCTGGTCAGCGCCGGCTACGCGCCGGCCTACGGCGAGCGGCCGCTCAGCGCGCCGGAGCTCGAGCCGGTGCGCCGTGCCCTTCAGTTCACGCTGCGCCAGCAGGAGCCGTTCCCGGCGCTGGTCGTCGACGGCGAGTGGAACATCGTGATGCGCAACGAGGGCGCGGCGCGCATCTTCGATCTCTTCCTCGATCCGGACTGCGGCCACGATGCGGCGCCCAACGTGATGCGCATCGTGTTCTGTCCGGGCGGCCTCCGGCGCCACATCGTCAACTGGGAGGAGCTCGCCGAGTGTCTGGTGAACTCGCTCCATCGCCAGGTGGCGGCGACCGGAAGCGACGCGATGGCGCGGCTGCGCGACGAGCTCCTGGCCTATCCCGGCGTGCCGGCGCGATGGAGCGTGCCCGATCCCAGCGTCACGATGCCGCCTCTGGTCAGCATGCACCTGCGCAAGGATGACCTGTCGCTGACGTTCTTCTCGATGATCACGACGATGGGCACGCCGCGCGACGTGACCCTGCAGCAGCTGAAGATTGAGTGCTTCTTCCCGGCGGACGCGGCGACCGAGCAAGTGGCGCGCCGCCTGGCCTCGGCTGCGCCCCAGCCAATCGCAGTGTAAACACTTAGTCGTCAGTCAGCGGTCGTTGGTCGTTAGTCAGCGGTCGTTAGGCGTCAGTCGTGGCCGTTGCTTCGACGAACGACGACCCCTGACGACTGGCGACCACACTTTACCTCTGTCGTAATCGCCAGGCCCGATTCCGATCTCCAGAATAGGGAATCGAGTTGAACGATGACGCATCTGCTCGCCGCCGCGCTCGTCCTCCAGATCGCCAACTTCTCCGGCGCGCCGCCCGCGATCGTGCGCGCCGCCCAGGACGAAGTCACGCGCCTCTACGCGGCGATCGGCGTGCCGCTCGAGTGGTGCGGGAAGCAGCCGTCGATCCGCGTGGTGCTGCTGCCCTACGAGACCGGCGACCTTCGCCTGAGCGAGAACCAGGTCATGGGCGCGGCGGTGCGGACCGGCGGCGGCAACCTGGTCGCCTACGCCTTCTACCACCGCGTCCGCGCCCTGGCGCGTCGCTACGAAGTGTCCACGGAGCTGGTGCTCGCCTGCGCAATCGCGCACGAGCTTGGTCATCTCCTGCTGCCGGTGCCCGGGCACTCGGCTGCCGGCCTGATGCGCGCCTGCTGGAGCCGCAACGAGTTTCACCGCGCCGGTCGTGGACAGCTGACGTTCTCGCCCGAGGAGATGGCGCGGATTCGAGCGGGGTCAGTGGCAGTCGCCTGTCCTCGCTGAAGACGTGACACTCGGCCGCTAGATACGTCGATTGAACACCAGCGCGGCGACCGCGCTCGCGACCAGCTCCAACAGGACGATGAAGGTCAGCGCCGCGAACCGCCAGTCGCGCTGGTTGACGTACTGCACCGTCGACACCACGACGCGGGCCAGCGGCGTTGCCAGCAACACGACGATGCCGGCGTTCAGCAGCCACGCGGCCAGAGCAGCGCTGGTGGCGAGATCGAGGAGCAATCCGACCGCGAGGCAGGCCGAGCTGATCACCACGCCGGCGCGCAGCACGATCCCGATCCGGCGCTCGAGTTTCATCGTCCGCCTCTTGTGAACATCATCGCCGCGACAATGAACAGCACCGCCGCCATCAGGATCTTCAGCCACTTGGCGGACGCGGCCGCCCCGAACTTCATCCCGCCCCAGGAACCGAGCTGCACGCCGAGGCACGCCGCGGCGGCCAGCGCCGGCTGAAGTTGACCGTGGCCGTAGTAGATGGTGGCGCCAGCGGTGGCGGTGACGCCGATCATGAACGCGCTCGTCGCGGCGGCAGCGCGCAACGGAATGCCGCACCAGGCGTTCAGCACCGGCACCTTGATGATGCCGCCGCCGATGCCGAGCAGCGACGACACGTTGCCGGCAACGAACGAGGCCGCGATCGCCAGCGGCAGCCGCTTCACTCGGTAGGTCACGGTGCAACCGCTCTCGGCCTCGTGATAGCGGCCGCCGAGGATGCCCGGATCGGCGGCGGGATCGAGGATCACGTTGCGGCGGCGCAAGCGGCTCAACATGATCAGTGCGACCACCACGGCAACGACGCCGAACAACCGCTGCAGCACCGACTGCGACACGAACTGCGCCGTGACGCCGCCCAGGAAGCTGCCGGCGGCCGTCGCCACTTCGAGCAGCATCCCCAGTTTCATGTTGATCAGTTGCTTGCCGGCGCGGCCTGCCGAGACCGTGCTCGAGGTCGCGATCACCGTGGTCAGGCTGATCGCCGCGGCGACGCTGAAAGGAAAGCCGATAACCAGGTTGAGGAAGGGAACCAGGAACACGCCGCCCCCAAGCCCGAGCAGCGCGCCGAGGCTGCCGGCGACGGTGCCGGAGGCGAAGATGATCAGCGCCAGCGTCGCCGTTACAACGGGCATCCAGATTTCAGACTTCGGACTGCAGCCGTCAGACTACCCTCGCACGCGTTTGGAGAAGGCGTCGTAGGCGCCAGGCGAAGTGTGGTTCCACCACGAAATATATGCGGTCGCGGCTTCTTCCAGGTTTTTCAGCTCGCGCGGATGCTTGAACGCCTCTCGCGCCGCCGGCACGATGTCCCGGATCCGCTCCCACACGAACAGCAGTTCGCGACCGCTTTGATAGAACAGCTCCGCATTCAGCACGCCGCTGGTCAGAAACGAGGCGACCATCTCCCAGTAGGTCGTCACCATCCGATACGAGGCGTTCGGATCGCTGCCGCCGGGGCACAAGGCCTGAAACTCCTCGAACGACTTGACCTTGAACGATCCGGTGAACCATTTGCGCGCCTCGCGCAGGCGGACCTCGCGGCGCAGATCGTACAGCCGCAGGATCAGATTCACATCGTCGTAGGTCGCGCGCGCCGCACCGCTCATCATGGCCATGGATGATTATCTCGCCTGGGTGGAAACGACACCGATGTTCACCATGGTGTCACCTTTCTTCAACGACGGCACGGCGCGAATGAACATGACGATGCCGGCCTCCGGCGCGATCACATCTTGAAGCGGCCGGTTCAGGTAGTCGGTGACGAAGGCGATCTTGGCGCCTTTCGCGACGCGGGCATCGCGGTCGACCGAGGGGTGGAACACGCCTTCGCGGTCGGCCGGCACGGACACGATCTTTTCGATCCAGATCGGTGTCGCCACCGGCTTGGCCGCTCCGGTCAACATCTTCAGCTGCCTCATCGTGCCCAGGGATCCATTCACCAACGCGGCGACGTCGCCGGCGACGACCGGACCGGAACGCCCCGCCTCGGCCGTGAAGGACGCCTTGCCGCGCGTGGTCGCGGTGTTTTCGAGAAATCGCGACGCCTTCGGATCCTTGGGCCGGTCGGAGATGATGATGTGGTCGAGGCCGAACGCGAGCAGCATCGCCCGCGACTCCTGGTCCTGCTTCTGGTTGCCGGTCACCGTCCAGTAGCTGTACGGCCGCAGGTTCTCGTCGAGATCGCCGCCGTGCAAATCGATCAGGTGGTCGCACTGCTCCACGACCTCCCTGGTGATCACCGCCGAGGCGCGGTCGGTCTGGGTGCCGGCGGGGTCGCCCGGGTAGCGGCTGTTCATGCTCTTGTTGTCCGTCGGGTTCACGTGCGGCGTCAGTTTTTCGAACGAGGGCACGTTCACCAGCGGCACCAGGATGAGGGTGCCGGACAGATCGGCCGGCTTGACGGCGTCGATCAACTCCTGCACCGCGATGATCGAGGCGTACTCGGTCCCGTGGGCGCCCGACACTATCGCCAGCACTGGTCCCGGCCTGGCGCCGTGCAGCACCGCAACCGGAATGTCGTAGCCGGCGTCTGAACCGGCTGGGACCTTGAGGACTCCGTACGCTTTCTGCCCGCGCCGGGCGGTCGCCGTTCCGACGGTGACGGACGGGTGTGAATCCTGGCCGTACGCGATCTCGTATCTGGCCTCAACCGGCCGTTGATACTGGCCGGCCTGAACCGAGCCGACGACAAACAGCGCCACCGCGATCATCGATGTCTTCATCCGGCAAACTTTACAACGGTTTCACTGGCTGCATATAGTTATGCTCTTGCCTCGCCGACGCGGTCCCGGGCGGAGGCGGGTGACCCTGTGAAAACCCACCAGCTGTATATCAACGGCGAATTCGTCGCGCCGCTGTCGACCGCCACCGTAGACGTCATCGATCCGTCGACGACGGACATAATCGCGCAGGTGGCCAACGCGGGCCCGGCGGACGTCGAGCGGGCGGTGAAGGCGGCGCGCGCCGCGTTCGACGCCGGCGCGTGGAAGGACGCCACCGCCCAGGATCGCGGCCGGGTGCTGTTCGAGATCGCCCGCATCATCCGCGAGCGCGCCGCGGAGCTCGCCGAGCTCGAAACGCGCAACACCGGTAAGCCGATCGTCGAGGCCGAGTTCGATATCGCCGACTCGGCGACCTGCTACGAGTACTACGGCGGCCTGGCGACGAAGATCCACGGCGACGTGATCCCGGTGCCCGACAACGCGATGAGCCTGGCGCTGCGCGAGCCGATCGGCGTCGCCGGGCAGATCATCCCCTGGAACTACCCGATGCTGATGGCGGCGTGGAAGCTGGCGCCGGCAATCTGCGCCGGCTGTACCACGGTGTTGAAGCCGGCCGAGCAGACGCCGCTGACGATCCTGGCGCTGGCGTCCAGCTTCGCCGACGCCGGCCTGCCGCCCGGCGTCGTCAACATCGTCACCGGCGAGGGCGGCACCGGCGCCGCCATTGTCGAGCACGCGGATGTCGACAAGATCGCCTTCACCGGCAGCGCTGAGGTCGGCAAGACGATCATGCGCGCGGCCGCCGCGACGCTGAAGAAGATCTCGCTCGAGCTGGGCGGCAAGTCGCCCAACATCTTCTTCGCCGACGCCGACTTCGGGGTCGCGGTCGAAGGGGCGCTGTTCGGCGTTTTCTTCAACCAGGGTGAGGTCTGCTCGGCCGGCAGCCGCATCCTGGTGCAGCGGCCGATTTACAAGCAGTTCGTGGAGGCGATGGTCGAGAAAGCGAAAGCGATCACGGTCGGCGTGCCGATGGATCGCGACACCAAGATGGGTGCGCTGATCAGCCGCGAGCAGTTCGATCGCGTGCGGCGGTACCAGGAGATCGGCAAGCAGGAGGCCAAGCTCGCCTCCGGCGGCGGGCGCGCGACCGGCGGCGCACTCGACCGCGGCTACTTCGTCGAGCCGACCATCTTTTACGACGTCGACAACGCGACCCGGATCGCGCGCGAGGAGATCTTCGGACCGGTTGCGTCGGTGATTCCGTTCGACACCGAAGACGAGGCGCTGCGAATCGCCAACGACACCTACTATGGCCTGGCGGCGGCGGTCTGGACCCGCGACATCTTCCGCGCGATGCGGGTGGTCAAGCAGCTGCGCGCCGGCATCGTCTGGGTGAACCACATGCAGCCGACCTACGTCGAAGCGCCGTGGGGCGGCTACAAACAAAGCGGCATCGGCCGCGAGCTGGGGAAATGGGGCGTCGACGAATACCTCAACGTCAAACAGGTCTACATCAATCTTTCTGAACAAGCCATCGGTTGGTACTAGAGGAGGCAGCATGACGTATTACGGCGGCAAGGAAATGGCGGCGGCGTTCCGGACGGTGCGGGCGAACACGGTCAAGATCGCGGAGGAGATTCCCGAGGAGCAGTACAGCTTCAAGCCCGCGAACGAGACCCGAACGATCGGCCAGACACTGACGCATATCGCGCTCGGCTCCGGCTTCCAGTTCCACATCCACGGCAACAAGATCTCCGACATGAAGACCGTCAACTTCCCTGAGATGTTGAAAACGATTCAGGCGGAGGAAGCCAAGCCCCGAACCAAGGCGGAGATCATCGCGTTCCTGAAGACCGAGGGAGACAAGTTCGCCTCGTTCCTCGAGGGGCTCCAGGAACCGTTCCTGGGCGAGTCGATCACGATGGCGCCCGGCATGGTCCCGCCAGCCAAGAGCCGGTTCGAGATGCTGCTCGGGGCGAAGGAACACGAAATGCACCACCGCGCCCAGTTGATGACCATGCAGCGGATGATCGGCCAGGTTCCACATCTGACCCGCCAGATGCAGGAGCGCATGGCGTCGATGATGGCTGCGGCACAGCCGGCAGCGCGGTGAACTTCCCCGCAGAAACCCTCCAGTTTCTGCGCGCGCTCAAGCGCAACAACCGCCGCGAGTGGTTCAACGCGCACCGCGGCGACTACGAGGCGTACGTCCGCCAGCCGATGACCGCGATCGTGGAGCGGCTGGCGGTCGACTTCCGTGCCTTTGCGCCGGAGCTCGTCGCCAGCCCGAAGGTGTCGATCTATCGGATCTACCGCGATACGCGCTTCTCCGACAACAAGACGCCGTACAAGACGCACGCCGCGGCGGTGTTTCCGACCCGCGGGCTCCCGAAGCATCAGGGGGCCGGCGTCTACTTTCAGATCTCGCCGGAGGAAGTCTGGATCGGTGGCGGCATGTACATGCCGCAGGCGCCGCAGCTGTTCGCCGTCCGCGAGCACATCGCCGGCCACGTCAGGCAGCTGCGGGCGATCGTCGAGTCGCCAGGCTTCCGCACGCACCTGGGCGAGCTCGGCGGCGACAAGCTGAGGCGCGTGCCGCGCGGCTTCGCAAAGGAGCACCCGGCCGCGGAGTACCTGAAACTCAAACACTTTGTCGCCGGCGCCGAGTTTCCACCGACGCTCGCGACCAGCCCGGCGTTCTACAAGACGCTGCTGACGGTGTTCCGGCAGGTCACACCGCTGACGCGGTTCCTGAACGCGCCGCTGCTCAAGGGATGAAACGCGCCGCTGCTCAAGGGATGAGATGGGTGCTGGGCAGCGGGCACACGCGGCCGGCGACGAGGTGGTGGTGCCGCTGCGATTCCGACGCCGGACGCGCGGCCATCGGCCAGAAGCTGCAGCACGGGGAAACGGCGACGGCTGAATCTTGCCGAGCTCGAGAATGCGCCCGACGTGCGTGCGGCCCTGCAGGCCGCCGAACAGCGCCTCATCGAGCACAGGTCAGCTCAGCGTTTCTTGCCCTTGCCGAACTGATCGCCCGCAACCGCCGGCTTGCCGCCCGCAAAATCGATCTCGAGCATCTTCTCGCTCTCCGCGTTGGCGCCGTTCTCGACCTGGAGCGTCGCGACGATCTGCTTGCTGCGCGCGTCCACCACGTCGCCGGTCGACGGGTAGGCCAGCCTGCCGTCGATGCCGAAGGTGATCCAGCCCGGCTCGTCGCGCACCTTGACGCTCGCCTTCAGCGTCGGCGGCATCACTGTCGCGTCGAACACGCGGAGGTAGTTGTTGGCGTTGTCGGCGATCCAGATCTCGGTCTCGTCCTGGGTCATGGCGATGCCGTGACTCGGGATCCCGTGGGTCGGAGACTTGCCGGCGGTCACTCCTGGCACTTCGACGTGGTGCAGGATCGCGCCGGTCTTGAGATCGGCGACCTCGAACCCGAGGAGGTCATTGATGTTGGCGAACAGCAGCGTCTGCCTGCCGTTGAAGGTGAACGGCCTTACCATGTTGCCGAACGGCCCGATCTCCCTGACGATGGTGCGGGTCTTCGCGTCGACCACCGACATCGTCCGTGTGTCGCCCTCCGCCTCGAAATACACCCGCGTGCCATCGTCCGAGTACTGCGTGTTGTGGGGACTGCCGGGCTTGTCGATGGTCGTGATGAGCGCGCCCGTCCTGGCGTCGGCGACGACCCACTTCGGCGCACCGAGCTCAGGTGCGTACAGCGTCGTGCCGTCCGGTGACAACGCAATCCGATCGGTGCCGCGGTCTTCGTAGCGCTGCTCCCACACCAGTTTGTCGGTCAGCAAATCAAAAGCTGCGGTACGCCGGTTGGTGGACACATAGAGCCGGGCGGTGGCGGCGTGCGCGGCAATCCCTTTGATCGCCTCTTGCGGCGAGACCGGACGTCCGTTGGTGGACGGCGGCAACGGAAGCGCCGTCGGCATCGCCACGCGCTTGACGAACTTGTGCCCGTGATCGATGTCGAAGACCAGGATGCCGGCGCCGCCGTAGCTCATGTTGTTGCCGCCGCCGACGCCCGGCAGGGCCGCGTAAATGAAGCGCCGGGTCTGCTGCGCCTGTGGACGCAGCATCAGCGTCGCGGCGGCGACGAACACGAGAGCGATCAGGAATCGTGAGCGGATGTGCATGGGATCTCCCCGGGCATTCTATGCCGATGCGCATTTTCGGCTCTCGCCTTTTCAGCTATCAGCTATCAGCTTTCAGTGATCAGCTATGACAACGTCTTTCACTCCGATGAACGCTATGGCCATCAGCCATCAATCAGGCTCTGAGTCCGGCCGGAAACGGCGTACAAGGCGGCGCCGGCGACCAGCGCCAGGGCGCCGCCCAGCAGTTGCTGCCGGGTCGCGCCGGCAGCGAGGACGACGCACACGCCGATCGCCGCGATCGGCGTCAGCGGGCCGAACGGCGCCGTGAATCCGGCCGCCTTCACGACGTATTCGAATCGCGGTGATCGCAGGCGCAGGGTCGCTGCCGCCGAGCCCGCGTACATCAGCAGTCGTGCCAGCGCGCTGACCAGGGCGATCTGCGCGAAGGAGCCGCTGAGCGCGAGTATCAGCGCCACCGCCGACGTGAAGACGATCGCGTTGGCGGGCGTCCGATAGGCCGGATGGATGCGCGCGAGCAACGCCGGCAGCTGCCGCTGTTCGGCGAGCGCGAAGATCATGCGGGAGCCGCTCAGCACCTGGCCGGCATTGTTCCCGGTCATCGAAACGACCGAGCCGATGCCGATCAGCAGCGCCCCGCCGGCGCCGAGAAACGCCGCTGCCGCGTCGGCGATCGGGGTCGCGTGAGCGGCGACGTCGACCAGCACTCCTTGGGCCACGATCTGGGTCAGGGTCATGACGATCATCACCGAGACGATGGTCGCCACGATCGCGAATGGAACGTCACGCCGCGGATCCAGCGACTCCCCGGCCGGCACCGGCACGACCTCGTAACCGCCGTAGATGAAGATCAGGAGGAGCCCGGCCGCCAGCGACTGCGACAGCGTGATTGGCGGCAGGGTGGTCAGCCTTGCCGCCTGGACATGCGCGAGCCCGATGATGATGAACAGCGCGAGCGGGACCAGTTTGCCGACCGTCATCACGTTGACCACCAGCGAGCCCTGGCGCACACCGCGCACGTTGATCCAGCCGAACGCGAAGGTCAGCGCGACCAGAAATGCCGCGCGCAGCCAGCCGGCGGTCAACGCCGGCCAGTAGTAACCGAGCGCGACCGCGGTCGCGGCCATGATGCTCGCCTGGCTGGTCGCTCGGGAGAACCACTGCATCCAACCGATCTCGAAGCCGACGAAATCGCCAAAAGCCGCGCGGGTGTAAAGATACGGGCCGCCGGTCGCGTCGAACCGGCTGCTCAGCTCGGCGAAGCACAGCGCGACGGAGAGGGAGAGGAACCCGATGAGGATGAAGCCAATCGGGCTCCACGCCCCGACCTGGGCCGCGACCTGCGCAGGCCAGAGGAAAATCGCGCCGCCGATCACCTGGTTGACGCCGAGCGCCGTGAGATCCCAGCGCCCCAGCGCGCGCCGCAGTGTGCTC
>DATASG010000157.1:0-14982 GCA_036269295.1 Vicinamibacterales bacterium
GAAGGCGGTCAGCTTGCGCAGCCCGGCGTAGACCGCCACGCTCGCGGCCAGGAACGCGATGTACCCGAGCACGCGCTTGCCGATGACCTCGACGTCGCGCAGGCGGTAACGGACGATCGCGCACGCGAAGGTCAGCGGCACTACCGCCAGCAGCACCGCCGTCAGCTGCAATTCGATCGGCGGGTTGACGCCGAATACCCAGGGCAGCGCGTAGCCGAACCCGAATGGCCCGACGCCGAGCGCGGTGCCCCACGCGATCCAGCGCAGCTGGCGGCGGCCGGTGATCGACGTGATCTCGCGGAAGGCGCGAACCAGCACCCCGAGCGCCGCGACCGCATAGAGGAACAGGTAGATCGGCTCGGATCGATCCAGCGCCTCGATCGCGCGTGAAAACAGCGGCCCGGAAAGCGTGCCCTGCGATTCGCGCGTCACCGCGATCACGCGGGCGGCGCCGAGCAGCAGCGCCGGTGCATACATCAACGGCACCAACAGCGGCTGCAGTCGTTCGACCTTTGCCGCCTGGCGTTCGTCATCCGGCCGCTCCGGGAACACCATCGTGAAATGAAGCAGCAGCGCCGGCAGCAGCGCGAACGCGATCGCGTCACCCCAGTAGAACGCCCAGTCGAGGCGATCGAACGGGCCGTTGAACGAGAAGGTGAAGACGCCGAAGAACGCGACGCACAGCCAGAAGAAGTGGAGCGTGGCCTGGTCGCGCGGGCGCCGCAGGCGGACGGAAGCGCCGACGAGCAGCGTGAAGAGGCCTACCGCCGCCAGGACGTAGTACAAAGAGTTGCCGCGCGGCGCAGGCGCCAGCGTCACCTCCAGCGGTTGTCGAGCGCCCGCGCGCAGAAGCGTGTAGACGAGCCGCGTGCCCGCGTGGCCCCGGTGCTGGTACTCAACGACATCCGACGGCGACTGTACAGGCGAGCCATTGACCGCGAGCAGGACATCGCCGCGCTGGATGCCGGCAGCCGCCGCAGCGCTGTCCGTCTCAGTCGCCACGACCCCCTCGGCGCGCGCCGACCACAGTGCGCCGTCCTCGACTTCGTGCCACCGCGAGTAGGTCGCGACGTTGGTGAGGCCGAGCACGACCAGCAGCGTCACGACGGTCACCGCGAACATGGTTCGCCCCCAGACGAGCCAGCGGGCCTCGACGGGTTCGGCGCGATCGAGATCAGGATCGGTCATGGGCGCAACGTCGGATCGCGGGGCTCAGGGACACGACGACCTTTGTTCAGGTAGCAAACGCCATTCCCCGAAACAAGTGTTGACGACACCACATAAACTACTGCTAAATATAGATTTCCAGTTCAACGATACGCAGAAAACAACCCTTCCCTCCAATGAATGGGAGTCCTTGATTCAATATTATGGATCGATTGGGCTCGGCCGGGGGGCCTTAGAACTTCAGGGTCAAACCGCCGACGATGCGCTTGGGCGGATGAACGACGAGCAGCTCGTCGTAAACCGACTGATCCGCCGCCGTCTCGCGGAAGAAATTCCTGACCGCGACCAGCATTTCCCACCTGGCGTTGCTGAAGTCCATGAACGGCAGCGCCTGCCGGACCTGCACGTCGAAACGCGCATCGAGCGGCGCGGACGTTGGCGCCGCGGTCCGCGCGAACGCGCTGCTCAGGCGATAGAGCACGACAACCCGCGTCGCGGTCTCGGGAACTTCGGTTTCGATCGACGTCGATACGTCATGGATCTGTCGGCGATCGAGCGCCAGGGCCGAAGGGTCGAGCACGACCATGTACCCGAGATCGGGGGACATGACGCGCGCGCGCGTCAACGTATATTCGACCGCCCCGTGGACGCGGCCGGCGATCGCGGTGCGGACGCCGGCGCTCAGACCCGACGCGTCGACGTCGCCGATGTTGCCGAGCAGGTAATTGCCGACCGTCGACGGCGCGTCCGGTGTGCTGACGCCGAAGAGCGTGACGATCTGATCGTGGACGTGTTGGCGGAACGCGCGCAGCGACACCGTCGCCGACGCGATGTCGTGCTCGACCTCCACCTCGACGTGATTGGTCCGCTCCGCCTCGAATGGGTGGCCGGCCGCGATCGACGAGAAGGTCCGTTGCGGCGGCAGCAGAATGCCGGCGTCCATGCGCGGCATGAACTCCTCGGCTCCCGGCGCCATCGCCCGGCTCGACAACATCGTGCTGATGCGGAAGTGATCCGCCGGCTCCAACGTCACCGCCACGCGCGGGCTGATCAGGCTGCCTCCCTCGAGGTAGTCGTAGCGCGCGTACCGGCCGCCGTAGGTCAGCGTCAGGATCGGCGAAATCGAGAAGGTGTCGAAGGCGTAAACGGCGCCGGCGTTGCGACTGCCCTCGGTCACGTCGCGCAGCGTCGCGAAACTGCCGCCGCCGTAGCGTTGCGTGCTGTAGGACAGTCCGACGTCATAGCGGTGCCGCGCCGGCGCGCGCGTGGTGTATTCGCCGGCGACGATCCACGATGCGATGTCGCCCTGCGTGAGCGCCGCGCGCACGGTCCAGTCGGCGTGCTCGCCGACCGGCGCGCCCAGCGCCAGATACGCGGTGTTGTGCGCGAAGTTGTCGGAAGAGAACAGCTGCTGCGGTGTGTCGAACGATCCGGTCGTCAACAGATTGACCTGTCCGGAGAACGGCGTTGCCGCGAAGAAATTGGACGCGAGACGCGCCGACGAATTGGTGACCCGCCCGAAGACGCTCGAGCCGCCGAAGCCGTTTCCGCCCGACGGCGCATCTGCGGCCGCGACGACCTCTTCCGGTACGGTGGCGTCTTTCAGAATCGTGCGCCGGGCGTGGCGCAACCGCCAGGCGAGCTCGCCATGGTCGTCGTCTCCGGTCGCGCCGCTGGCCGCCGCAGGATCGCCAGAGGGTGCCGACGCTGGCGCGTCAGGCCCGCCGCCGAGGCCGGCTGCGAGCACCGGATACGAGGCCAGAGCGTTGGCCGCGTTCACGTGGCGAAGCGCGATCGCCGACGACACCCGCGCGCTCGGACGTACGTCGATGACCTGGCCGCGCGAGGCGACGAAGCCGGCCAGGTGCGCGCGTAGAAGATAGGGTCCGGGCGAGAGCGTCCGCATCTCGAACCGCCCGCTGCGGTCGCTGACCGCGAATGCGGTCGACGCCCCGAACGCGGACACGGTCGCGCCGGCGACCGGCGCACCGTGCTCGTCCTGCACCGTACCCTGAAGAGATCCCGCCGCGATCGACGCGACGTGTGTCACCGGCCGGAACTGTCCGTCGGTCTGGGCGAAGGACGCGATCGGTGAACAGAGCAGCACCAGACCGCCGACGACCGCCGACGCCGTCATCTTGGAACTGGTGCTCATGGATGCTCCCGCGTTACTGCGTTAAGGCGTTACGAGGGGATGACGGTGAAAACAACTTCCCGGGTCAACGTCTTGTTCGCAATCTTGTCGGTGATCTTGATCTCGAGCCGGTAGTCGCCTTCCGGGAACGACGCCAGCGGCACGGCCTGGCCGCTCTGCAGCTGGTGACCGGCCGCGAAGTCGAAGTTCGGCGGCAGCGTCTGCCCGTTCAGGTTCTGCGGATTGGTCTTGTTGAAGAACTTCTCCGGCTGTCCCGCCAGTTTCTGGTAGAAGTTGTATTCGACGCTGACGTCGGGCTTGTTCGTGCTGTCGACCTTCGGCTTGTAGATCAGCATGAAGGTGGAGAGCTCGGCCTTCTTGGTGAACTTGGTCTCGAAGGTCGGCACGATCTCCATCATCCCCAGCGCGTAGGGACGATCCGCCTGCTGCTGCGGCGTCAGCGGCGCAGGCAGCGGATCGATCCGCTGCGCGACGATGACCGAGCTGGTGGCCAGCTCGTTGCTCCAGTAATCCGGAACGTTCACCGTCTGCTTGAGCGCCGACAGCTTCTGCGCCGGGGCGTTTTTCGGCGCCTTCTCGGGCGTCGGCTCCTTGGCGATCAGGAACACGTCGTAGTTGCCGGCCGGCACGGTGAACGAGCGCGAAATCTTCATCGACGACTGTCCGGCGGTCACCGGAATGAAGCTGATGTCCTCGTAGGCGTAGTCCGATTTCTTGCCCTTGTCTTTGTCCTTCTTGTCGTCCTTCTTGCCCGGCTCCGGGACGGCCGCCGCCGTGCCCTTCGATACCACCCGCCAGTAGAACGCAACCGTGCCGCCGCTGACTTTCGACGCGTCGATCTGCACCGTGAACGGAACGTATTCCTTGTTGCCCTGCGCCTTGAGCACGTCTTCGCGCACCCAGGTCATCGACAGATCGTTGGCAGCCGGCTGGCCGGCCGTGAGATCGTCCACGCTTTTGACGATGGCCTGGATCTCCCTCTTTTGCGCTTCGTCCTTCTTTTTGTCGTCCTTACCCTGCGCAAAGAGGGCCACGGACGCCGCGCACACCGCGAGAACGACAAGCGCAAACCCGGCACGCCGCTGCTTCATAAAGCCTAGTCTCCCAAGATAAAGGGCTTCGTCGATCAGCCCATGATAGGCGTGCCGTCTGGGCCAAGTCAAACCCTTCTGCGGCCAGCACTTCAGGCGGGTTTTCGGGCTCAGCGGCTATGCTAACATCCGGATTCTCGTCATGAGGCTCATCGACGTCTCCGTGCCGCTCGATGCCCAGCTCCCGACCTATCCGCACAACACACCGTTTTCGCTCGAGCCGATCAAGCGGATCGCCCGCGGCGACAGCTCCAACGTCTCCACCCTGCACATGAGCGCCCACACCGGGACCCACGTCGACGCGCCGCGCCATTTCTTCGACCAGGGCGCCGGCACCGAGTCCCTGGCGCTGGAGCTGCTGATCGGACGGGCCCGGATAATCGAAGTCGACTCGCGCGCCGGCATCGCTGCCGAAGATCTCGCGCCGCTCGACCTCTCGGACGACATCCGCGTGCTGATCAAGACCCACAACTCGCGCCTGTGGGGATCGCCGGAATTCCACCAGGACTACGTCGGCGTCACCGAGTCGGGGGCGAAATACCTGGTCGAGCACGGAATCAAGCTCGTCGGCGTCGACTACCTGTCGGTCGAGAAGTTCCACAACCCCGGCGCTCCGGCGCACCACCTCCTCCTCGGTGCCGGCACGATCGTGATCGAAGGACTGAACCTGCACGACGTCGACCCGGGCGTCTACGAGATGTTCTGCCTTCCGCTTCGGGTGGTCGGATCCGACGGCGCCCCAGCACGCGTCGTGCTGCGCCGGAGCTGACGCGCATGTCGGCCCTCCTCGACGACAGCCTGGTGATTGTGCTTGCCGGAGGCGCCGGGGAACGCCTCTACCCGTTGACGAAGGAGCGCGCCAAGCCGGCGGTGTACTTCGGCGGCCCGTACCGGATCATCGACTTCGCGCTGAGCAACTGCATCAACTCCGGCTTGCGCCGCATCTTCATCGCCACGCAATACAAGTCGCTCTCGCTCAACCGGCACATCCGTATGGGCTGGGGCATCGTCTCCGAGGAGCTGGGTGAGTTCGTCGAAATCCTGCCGCCGCAAAAGCGCGTCAGCGAGCACTGGTACCAGGGCACGGCCGACGCCGTCTACCAGAACCTCTACTCGATCATGCGCGAGGGGCCGCGGCACCTCGTGGTGCTCTCCGGCGATCATGTCTACAAGATGGACTACGCCCGCATGCTGCGCCTCCATCAGGAACGGAAGGCGGCGGTCACGCTCGCGACCATCGAGGTGGCGGTCGCCGACGCCAGCCGGTTCGGCATCATCGCCGTCGACGAAACCGAGCGCGTCACCGGCTTCCAGGAGAAACCGACCCAGCCGACCGCCATCCCCGGCTCGGCCGATTTCGCGCTGGCGTCGATTGGCGTCTACATCTTCGATACCGATGTGCTGGTGCGCGCGCTCGAGGCCGACGCCAACCAGCCTACCAACCACGACTTCGGCAAGGACATCATCCCGGCGCTGATCCACGAGGCGCCGGTGTACGCCTACCGCTTCTACGACGAGAACAAGAAGGCGTCGAAGTACTGGCGCGACATCGGCACCCTCGACGCCTACTTCGAAGCGAACATGGACTTGTGCCAGGTGAACCCCGAGTTCAACCTCTACGATCCCGAATGGCCGCTGCGCACCTACCAGCCGCAGGCGCCGCCGGCGAAGTTCGTGTTCGCCGAGTCCGGCAGCCGCTGTGGACAGGCGCTGGATTCGGTGATCTCGCCCGGCTGCATCGTCTCGGGCAGCCGCATCTCCGGCAGTGTGCTCTGCCCCAACGTCCGGGTCCACAGCTTCTGCACCATCGACGAATGCATTCTGATGCCGGGCGTGCGCGTCGGCCGGCACGCGCGGATCCGGCGCGCGATCATCGATCGCGACGTGCTGATCCCGCGCGGCGCGCTGATCGGCTACCACGCCGAGGAAGACCGCCGCCGCCACACCGTCACCGACTCCGGCATCGTCGTCGTCACCGTGGATGACGAGCCCTACATCGGGCCGCTCAGCGAGGAGGCACTCCGTTTCGAGGCAGATGCCGATCGACGCGGCGGCGGTGGCTAGAGGCCGCTTTCGTGAGATCGTGGGACGCTTGTTCTGACAGGGAGAGTCGATGAAGATTGCGAAGGTGGTCGGGCGCGAGATCCTCGATTCGCGAGGTAACCCGACGGTGGAGGTCGACGTCACGCTGGCGGACGGCGCGTTCGGCCGCGCCGCGGTGCCGTCGGGCGCGTCGACCGGCGTGCGCGAGGCGCTCGAGCTGCGCGACGGCGAGAAATCGCGCTACGGTGGCAAAGGCGTGCGCAAGGCGGCCGCCCACATCAACGGCGAGATTGCCAGGGCCGTTTGCGGTACCGAGCTCGATCAGCGTGGGCTCGACCTGAAGATGATCGCGCTCGACGGCACGCCGACCAAGAGCCGTCTCGGCGCCAACGCGCTCCTCGGCGTCTCGATGGCGGCGCTGCGCGCCGAGGCGGCGGCGAAGAAGATGCCGCTCTACCGGCACATCGGCAGCCTCTACGGCAACCACCAGTTCACGCTGCCGGTGCCGATGATGAACATCCTGAATGGCGGCGCGCACGCCGACTCGAGCGTCGACTTTCAGGAGTTCATGGTGATGCCGCTGAACGCTGGATCGTTCAGCGAGGCGTTGCGCATGGGCGCCGAGATCTTTCACGCCCTTCGCGGCATCCTCAAGCAGCGCGGCCAGTCGACAGGCGTCGGCGACGAGGGCGGCTTCGCGCCGAACCTGAAGTCCAACCGCGAGGCGGTCGAGGTCGTGCTCGAGGCGATTGCCAAGGCCGGGCTCGAGGCCGGCCAGGACATCTTCATCGCGCTCGACGTCGCGTCCAGCGAGCTGTGGGCCGGAGGTGGAACCTACACGTTCAAGAAGTCAGGCGAGCCCAACCGCAGCTCGGCCGAGATGATCGCGCTCTACGAGGACTGGATCCGCCAGTACCCGATTGTGTCCATCGAGGACGGTCTCGCCGAGGGCGACTGGGATGGCTGGAAGCTGCTGACGAGCGCCATCGGCGCGCGCGTGCAGCTGGTCGGCGACGACGTGTTCGTGACCAACCCGGAGATCCTGAAGAAGGGGATCGACGACAGGGTCGGCAACGCGCTGCTCGTGAAGCTGAACCAGATCGGCACCGTCACCGAGACGCTGGACGCGGTGCGTATGGCGGCCGGCGCCGGCTATGCCACGATCATCTCGCACCGCTCCGGCGAGACGGAGGACTCCACGATCGCCGACCTCGCGGTGGGGACCGCCGCGGGACAGATCAAGACCGGATCGGCCAGCCGCACCGACCGGATCTGCAAGTACAACCAGCTGTTGCGAATCGAGGAGGAGCTGGGATCGGCGGCACGATTTGCGGGACGGAGCGCTGTTCGTGCATAGGGTCATTTTGTTGCGCCACGGCGAGAGCACGTGGAATAGGGAAAACCGCTTCACCGGCTGGCACGACGTCGATCTCACCGATCGCGGACGTGACGAGGCCCGCGAGGCGGGCCGCCTGCTCAAAGAAGGCGGATATGTCTTCGACGCCGCGTTCACGTCGGTGCTCAAGCGCGCCATCAAGACGCTGGGGATCACCCTCGACACGCTGGACCAGCTGTGGATTCCGGTGACCAAGAGCTGGAGGCTGAACGAGCGGAGTTACGGCGCGCTGCAGGGGCTGAACAAGGCGGAAACCGCAGCGAAGCACGGCGAAGCGCAGACCAAGATTTGGCGGCGCAGCTTCGACATCCCGCCGCCGCCGCTGACGATCGACGACCAGCGGCACCCGTCACACGATCCGCGATACAGCGCCTTGAAGGCGAGCGACTTGCCGCTCACCGAGTCGCTGAAGGACACCATCGCGCGGTTCATGCCCTACTGGCACGAGACCATCGCTCCAGCCATCAAATCGGGCACGCGCGTCGTCATCGCCGCGCACGGCAACAGCCTGCGTGCGCTGGTGAAGGACCTCGACAGCATCCCGGAGTCAGAGATCGTGGAGCTGAACATCCCGACCGGCATCCCGCTCGTCTACGAGCTCGACGACAACCTCAAGCCGCTGCGCCACTACTATCTCGGCGACCCTGCCGCCGCCGCGGCCGCCGCGGCGAAGGTGGCCAATCAGGCCAAAGGTTAGGAATGAAGAATGTGGAATTTTGGCAGTCAGACGGAAAAAGGCCGGTGCGCATGAGCGAGTGCACCGGCCATCACGAATTCTGAATTCTGAATTCCGAATTCTTAATTCTTCACTCCACCGCCTCCGTCGCCTCGTCTGCCGCGATCCTCAAGGAGCGGAGGAAGCGTTTGTCGTTGGCGGTGACTTCGAGCGTGCGTTTCGGATGCGCGGCGCGGGCTGGCGCCGTGACTTTTGTCAGGGCCGTTGTCTGTGAGCGGCTGACGAATCCCACCACCGCTTCGAGCGTGACTTTCATTTCGAAGCCGGCCGCGCGGGCCTTCTCGCGGCACGCTTCCACTTGAGGATTTTCTGCGACCGCAGCGGCGATCGCGTCGGCCAGCTCTCGTGCGAACCGGTTCACGACGTCGTCCATCTGCCTTCCTCCCTACGCCGCCGGCCGGGTTCCGGGGGCGCTTCCCAATCGAGGCCTGCCTACACCAAGGCTGGTGGACAGGGACTGGGCGCCTGACATCTGCATCTGTGTCGGAAGAACCTTGTAGGTGGCTCGAGTTTAAGCCCAAGCCATAGTGGTGTCAAGCAGTTACGGCGACCGAATCGGCTCAATCGCGTTACAATCGCCGCGTGAGCAGCGGCAGCCCTACCCCGCCCGTACGCAGTTCGGACGAGTTTCCCGGCCAGTTTCCGTTCACACGAGGCATCCAGCCGACCATGTACCGCGGGCGGCTGTGGACGATGCGCCAGTACGCTGGTTTCGCGACGGCAGAGGAGTCGAACGCCCGCTACCGGTATCTTCTTGCTCAGGGAGTCAGCGGACTGAGCGTCGCTTTCGACCTGCCGACCCAGATGGGCTACGACTCGGACCACCCGCTCGCTGCCGGCGAAGTCGGCCGCGTCGGTGTCGCGATCGACTCGATCGAGGATATGGCGACGCTGTTCGATCGGATCCCGCTCGACCGGGTCTCGACCTCGATGACCATCAACGCCACCTCGATCGTGCTGCTGTCCCTGTACATCGCGGTGGCCAGGCGCCAGGGCGTCGCCCCGCGCGCGCTCGCCGGCACGGTGCAGAACGACATCCTGAAGGAGTACGTCGCCCGCGGCACCTACATCTACCCGCCGCGCCAGTCGCTGCGGATCGTGACCGACATCTTCGCGTTCTGCGAGCGCGAGATGCCCAACTGGAACACGATCTCGATCAGCGGTTATCACATCAGAGAGGCCGGATCGACGGCGGTCCAGGAAGTCGCGTTCACCTTCGCGCACGGCATCGCCTACGTCCAGTCGGCGATCGACGCCGGCCTCGACGTCAACCAGTTCGGCCAGCGGCTGTCGTTCTTCTTCAACGCGCACAACGACTTCCTCGAGGAGATCGCCAAGTTTCGGGCAGCGCGGCGGCTGTGGGCGACGATCATGCGCGATCGGTTTCACGCCACCAACCCGCGCGCGCAGCAGCTCCGCTTCCACACCCAGACGGCTGGTAGCACCCTCACCGCCCAGCAGCCCGACAACAACATCGTCCGGGTCGCGCTGCAGGCGATGGCGGCGGTGCTCGGCGGGACGCAGTCGCTGCACTGCAACGGCCGCGACGAGGCGCTGGCGCTGCCGACCGAAGAATCGGCGCGCCTCGCGCTGCGGACGCAGCAGATCATCGGCGCCGAGACCGGCGTCGCAAACACGGTCGATCCGGTCGGCGGGTCGTACGCCATCGAGGCGTTGACCGACGAGATCGAGAAAGGCGCGCTCGCGATCCTCGAGAAAATCGAGCGTGCCGGGGGCACGCTCGCCGCCATCGAGACCGGTCTGATTCAGCGCGACATCCAGGAATCCGCCTACCGGGCGCAACTGGCGGTCGATGCCGGCAGGGCGACGGTCGTCGGCGTCAACCGGTTCCTGGCCGACGAGGCCGGACCGAAGATGGCGACCCTGGCGATTGATCCGGAAGTCGAGCGGCAGCAGATCGCGCGCGTTCGCGCCGTCCGCGCCGGCCGGAGCGCCGGCCAATGGCGCGCCGCCCTGGACGCCGTCATCGAAGCGGCCCGCGGCGGCGACAATCTCGTCCCGGGGATCATCGCCGCGGTCGAGGCGCGCGCGACGGTCGGCGAAATCGCCGACGCGATGCGCGAAGTGTTCGGGGACCACAAGGAAACCCCGACGCTTTGATGCCCCCTGAACCCCTGCTCGCGGTGGAGCACCTCACGACCGTCTTCGACACGGCCGGCGGGGCTGTGCCGGCCGTCAACGACGTCAGCTTCGAGATCCGTGCCGGTGAGACGCTCGGCCTGGTCGGCGAGTCGGGCAGCGGCAAGTCTGTCACCGCGCTGTCAATCATGCGGTTGGTCCAGCCGCCGGGGCGCATCGCCGGCGGGCGCCTCTTGTTCAAAGGCCGCGATCTCCTGACCGTCGACGACCGGGAGATGCAGCGCCTGCGCGGCGCCCAGATCGCGCTCATCTTCCAAGAGCCGATGACGGCGCTCAACCCCGTCTTTCGCGTCGGCGCCCAGTTGGCGGAGACCTTGATGGTCCACGGCCGCGCCACCCGCCGCGAGGCGAAGGCCCAGGCGATCGAGCTGCTGCGCGCGGTGCGCATCGCGAATCCAGAGGCGCACGCCGCCGACTACCCGCACCAGCTGTCGGGCGGCATGCGCCAGCGCGTGCTGATTGCGATGGCGCTGGCGTGCCAGCCGTCGCTGGTCATCGCCGACGAGCCGACCACGGCGCTCGACGTCACGATTCAGGCCGAGATCCTCGAGCTGCTGCGCGAGATGAAGTCGGCGCTCGATTTGTCGCTGCTGCTCATCACCCATGACCTCGGCGTCATCGCCGAGACCGCTGACCGCGTCGCGGTCATGTACGCGGGACGCGTCGTCGAGACCGGCCCGGTGCGCGAGATCTTCGGCAATCCCGGCCACCCCTACACCCGGGGACTGCTGGCCTCGATGCCGGGCAGTCGCCCGGGCCAGCGGCTCCTCGCGATCGAAGGCGCGGTGCCGCGCCTCGGCGATCTGCCGTCGGGGTGCGCGTTCAACCCGCGCTGCCCCGATCGCTTCGATCCGTGCACAACCACGCCGCCGCCCGACTATCCCGCCGGGCCGGCTCACACCGCGAAGTGCTATCTCCACGACCACAATCTGAAACCTGCCTTCAGAAACCTGAAATTCTCCGATGCCGCTGGTTGAAGTTTCGCACCTGGTCAAGACGTTTACGCGCAGCGCGGGGTGGCTCCGCCCCGGGACGCGCGTCGCCGCGGTGGACGACGTCAGCTTCAGCATCGACCAGGGTGAGACGTTCGGGCTGGTCGGCGAATCGGGGAGCGGCAAGACGACGACCGGCCGCTGCATGCTGCGCTTGATCGAGCCCTCGTCTGGCGAGGTTCGCTTTCGTGGCGAGGACGTGCTCGCTTTCCGGAAGCGTCGCCTGCGCCTGGCGCGCCGCGACATGCAGATCGTGTTTCAGGATCCGTACTCGTCGCTCAATCCGCGGATGCGCGCGCGCGCCATCGTCGAGGAGCCGCTCATCATCCACCAGCTCGGCGCGAGAGCCGAGCGGCAGGCGCGCGTCGCCGAGCTGTTCGACCTGGTGGGGCTGAATCCGGCGCACCTCGATCGATACCCGCGCCAGTTCAGCGGCGGCCAACGTCAGCGCATCGGGCTCGCCCGCGCGCTCGCGCTGAATCCGTCGTTCGTGATCCTCGACGAGCCGGTCTCGGCGCTGGACGTCTCGGTGCAGGCACAGGTGATCAACCTGCTGATGGACCTGCAGGCGCGGCTGCACCTCACCTACCTGTTCATCGCCCACGATCTGCGGCTGGTCGAGCACGTCTGCAGCCGGGTCGCGGTGATGTTTCGCGGAAAGATAGTTGAGCTGGGACCGACGGCGTCACTTTTCTCGGCGCCGCAGCATCCATACACCAGGGCGCTGCTGTCGGCGATTCCGATACCCGATCCCGACGCACCGAGGCAGCGGCTGGTGCTGGATCCGGCATCGGTGAACCGGGACGCGGCGTTGCGGGAGATTTCCGCCGGGCACTTCGCGGCGGTTTAGAAGTTCTCAGTTTTAGGTTCTGAGTTCTTAATTCCTAAGCCGCCCGCCGAACGTCGTTTTCCACCTTGCCGTCTCTGATGTGGATGGTGCGGTAGGCGAACGCCGCCACGTCGGGTTCATGGGTGACCAGGACAATGGTGTTGCCGGCTTTGTGCAGCCGCTCGAACAGCCCCATGATTTCGGCGCCGGTCTTCGAATCGAGGTTGCCGGTCGGCTCGTCGGCCAGCAGAATCGACGGGTTGTTGACCAGGGCACGGGCGATGGCGACGCGCTGCCTCTGGCCGCCGGAGAGCTCGTTGGGCCGATGCATCATCCGCTCGCCGAGCTCGACCTTCTGCAGCGCCGCCTTGGCGCGATCTAGGCGGTCCTTCGCCGGCACGCCCGCGTAAACGAGCGGCAGCTCCACGTTGTGGAGCGCGGTCGCGCGGGGCAGCAGGTTGAAGGTCTGGAATACGAACCCGATCTCCTCGTTGCGGATGCGCGCCAGCTCGTTGTCGTTCATCTGGCTCACCTGCTTCTCGTTCAGCAGGTACGACCCCTTGCTCGGCGTGTCGAGACAGCCGATCAAGTTCATCAGCGTCGACTTGCCGGAGCCGGACGGCCCCATGATCGCGACGTACTCGCCACGCTCGATCTGAATCGAGACCCCGCGCAACGCGTGGATCTCTTCCTCGCCCATCACATAGCTCTTCCAGAGGTCGACGGTTTCAATCAACGGCATGGCTTAGGTTCTCAGACGAAGGCGCGGCGCCCCGGGTTCCCCTGATTATGTGCCGCTTCTGAGACGGGCAACGAGGGTCTTGGCGATCGCCGGAGCGTCGAGCGGCATGTGCGCGTCCCAGACGCGCGCATCCACCGGGATTAGCGTCACCTTGGCGCCGTGCGACTTCCTGCGCTGAGCGGTGATCTCTCCTGCCAGTTCGCCGGCGGGGGCCAGCGCCGTGCCGAGCAGCAGCACACACACTTCGTCCTTCTTGGTGTCGCCCCACTTCAGCCCCTGCAGCCACGCGGCCGCAACCGCCTCCCGATCGAGCTCGGCGACAAAACGCGCCAACAGCTTCGGGTTGGTGTTGCTCCCGAACATCTTCTTCTTCGGCACCAGCGCCAGGTCAAACCCGCGCAGCTGCGACTCTTCGTAGCCGCCGCCCACCGCCTCCAGCGCCTGGCGAAGACGGCTCAGCGTCGCCTTGCGGACGAACTCGTCGCTCGACGCGCGCTCGGCCTTGAACTGCGCTCCGCGCCGCGGAGCGTCCGGCGAGGGCGGCGGGGGTGTGGACGCCCGATCAGGCTCCCGGTCCGCCGTGCCGCCCTGGTGCTCGGTCGTCACCGGTTCGGAGGACGCGGCCGGCGAAATCGCCGCACCAGCCTCGGCAAATGCACGGTCGTATTCGGCGCGCCGCCCGGTGTCGGACAGAATCCGATACGCCTCGGTGAGCTCGGCGGCGCGATCCGCCGCCAGGCTCTGAAACTCCTTGCCGAGGTGCTGGACCTTGTCCGGGTGATAGCGCGCGATCTGGGCGCGGAAGGATCGCTTCACGTCCTCCGTCGAGGCCTGCGGCGGAATCTCGAGCAGCTCGTAATAGTTCTTGAGCGCCACCTACTTCTTGAACTCCGCAACGTTGGCCGCCGGCAGCTCGCGACGGCCCTCGCGGTCGTCTCGATCGCGCAGCCGCTTCGGCGCCCGGGTCTTCGCCTCGCTGGTACTGCGCGCGCAGTACGGGCAGAAGTTCCAGCCCGGCTGCATCGCCCGACCGCAGTGCGGACAGCCGCCGCCCACACGCTTGCCGCACTGCGGGCAGGCGTTGAAGTCAACCCCCACCGCGGCTCCGCACCCCGAGCAGAGCGTCCGCATCTCCCGTACCTCGGTCACCACTCGGAGCAGCTCTTCGGGCGTCGTAATTCCGCTCTTCACCTTGGCCAGGCCGTCCTCGCCGAGCGTGATCATGCCCCCGGCGACCGCCGCCTCGCGCAGCTGATCCTCCGTCGACTTGATCGTGATCAGGCGCCGCAGCTTGTCCGTGATCTTCATCACCTCGTAGATGCCGATCCGGCCGCGGTAGCCGGTGTGGTTGCACTGATCGCAGCCGACCGATTTGTAGAACGGAATCGCCGCGGCGTCGGCCTCGGCGATGTTCAGCGAGCGCAGCACGTCGGCCGGCGGCGTGTACTGGCGCCGGCAGTGCACGCACAGGCGGCGCACCAGGCGCTGCGCGATCACGCCGACCAGCGCCGAGGCGATCACGTACGGCTCGGTGCCGATGTCCATCAGGCGGGTGACGACCGACGGCGCGTTGTCGGTATGCAGCGTCGACAGCACGAGGTGGCCGGTCTGCGCCGCCTGCATCGCGATCCGCGCCGTCTCGCCGTCGCGGATCTCGCCGAGCAGGATGAC
>DATASG010000158.1:0-6856 GCA_036269295.1 Vicinamibacterales bacterium
TTGCTAATCGCTAATTGCTAATTTTATTTGGATTTCAATTAGCAATTAGCAATCTGCCTTCAGCAATTTGTCAGACCCCGTGTCCGTAGCCGACGGTCTCGACGTGCGCGGGGCTCGCGGCGGCGGCGGCCGACGCCGGAGTACGGACGCGGTTGACGATACGCCGGAGATCGCCGTCGCCGATCGCCTTGCGGTGCTCGCCGAGCGAGATGACGGCGCGGTAGACCTCGCCGATTTCAGTGTGGGTCAGCGTGAAGCCCAGCGTCTCGCACCGCGACTGCACCGCGTGGCGGCCCGAGTGACGGCCCAGCACGAGCCGCGACGACACCGACTGGCCGACGTCTTCGGGCTTCATGATCTCGTAAGTGCGGGCGTCCTTCAGGACGCCGTCCTGATGAATGCCGGCTTCGTGCGCGAAGGCGTTCCGCCCGACGATCGCCTTGTTGGCCTGGACCGGCTCGCTGGTCAGCGTCGAGAGCAGCTGGCTGGTCTCGAACAGGGCCTGGGAGCGGATGGCGGTGTCGTAAGGCAGGCGATCCGGGCGCACGCGCAGCGCCATCACCAGCTCCTCGAGCGAGGCGTTGCCGGCGCGCTCGCCGATGCCGTTGATCGAGCATTCCACCTGACGCACGCCGCCCTGGATCGCGGCAAGGCTGTTGGCCACCGCCAGGCCGAGATCGTTGTGGCAGTGGGTGCTGAAGACGGCGCGGCCGGAGTTCGGGACGCGGCCGATGATCTGGTCGAAGAACTCGCGAAGCTCGTCGGGCGTGGCGTATCCGACCGTGTCCGGAAGGTTGACGGTGGTGCAGCCGGCGTCGATCACCGCTTCGATCACGCGGCACAGGAAGTCGCGGTCGCTGCGCGTCGCGTCCTCGGCTGAAAACTCCACATCGTCGGTGAAGGAGCGCGCCAGCTTCACGGCGCTGACCGCGGAGTCGAGGCAATCCTGGCGCGTGATTCGCAGCTTCGCCGACAGGTGCAGATCCGAGGTCGCCAGGAACGTGTGGATGCGCGCCCGCTCGGCCGGGCGCAGCGCCCGAGCCGCTTCTTCGATGTCCTGGCTGCGGGTACGCGCCAGGGCCGCGATCACCGGGCGCCGGACGCCGGCCGCAATCTGCCGCACGGCTTCCGAGTCGGCCGGGGACGCGATCGGGAAGCCGGCCTCGAGGATGTCGACGCCGAGCGCGTCGAGCGCCCGTGCCATCGTCAGCTTGGAGGAGACGTCCAGGGAATAGCCTGGCGCCTGCTCGCCGTCGCGGAGGGTGGTGTCGAAGACGGCGACGCGTGCAGGAGTGCTCATGGCCTGATGGTGCGGCCGGGGCGAGGTAGAAGTCAAAGCGATAATTATTACCGAAGAATAAGCCCATGTTATAGTCGCCCGGTCATGGATCTCGGCGCCCTGAAGATTTTTCTCGCCGTCGCCCAGGAGCGCAGCTTCTCCCGCGCCGCGGCCAAGGTACACCGTACCCAGCCGGCGGTCAGCCAGGCGGTCAGGCGGCTCGAGGTCGAGCTGGGCGAGCAGCTCTTCGATCGGTCGTCGAAGACCGGCACCCTGACCGAGGCCGGGCGGATGCTGCAGAACTACGGGCAACGCCTCGTCCGGCTGGCCGAGGAGACCGAGTCGGCCGTCCGCGACCTGCGCGACATGCGCCGTGGACGCGTCCTGATCGGTGCCAACGAAGCCGCGGTTCACACGCTGCTGCCGCTGATCTCGCGCTTCCGCCAGCGCTTCCCGGATATCACCATCGACGTACGCCGGGTGCCGGCGCGCCAGATTGCGGTCGAGGTGCAGCAGGGCAGCCTGGATTTCGGCGCGCTGACGTTTCATCCGTCCGAGGCAGGACTGCTCGAGGTACCGGTTGGCACAGATGAGCTGGTGCTGCTGGTGCCACCATCGCACCGGCTCGCCGACCGACGTCAGGTGGCGATGGAGGACATTGCCGAAGAGCGCCTCGTCGCGCACAACGATCCGTCGCCGGCGCGCGAGCGGGTGCTGCGGCTGTTCGAGGAGCATCACGTGCCGCTGAACATGGTCATTGCCCTGCCAAGCCTCGACGGCATCAAACGGGCCGTAGAGTTGAAACTGGGTGTGGCGCTGCTGCCGCGACGCTGCGCGATCACCGAGATCGCCAGCGGCCGCCTGGTCGCGGTGCTCGTCAACGGTGTGTCGCGCAAGCGGCAGGTGACGTTGGTCTGCCGGAAGGCGCATCGCTCGCACGCGGCGGACGCCTTTCTCGCCACGGCTCAGGAGAAGAAAGAATCGGGTAATCGGGTAATCGGGTAAATCACCCAACTACCTGTCCCCTACCTTCAGGGTGACCACCTGCTTCTGTCCCTCGCCTAGCGTGAACGCGACCGCGCGGCCGACGAGCGATTCCAGATACGCCGGCTCCTGCCAGGCGTCGTCGCCATCGGCGGGAAGCGCCGCAACCGCGGCGGCGTAGTAGCTGCCTGCCGGCAGGCCGGTGATCGCGATCGCGCCATCGGCGCCGGCCGCCGCCACGCGCATGAACCGCGACGAGGAATACCAGCGCTCGCGATCGGGCGAAAACACGATGACGCGCGCCGCCGGCGCGGGGCGTCCATGGTCGTCGATGATGCTGCCGCTGATCGTGTTGATGCGATCGGTCAGCACTACCTCGACGTTTGTGAGCGACTGGTTGGCCTTGCCGAACGCCAACGGACGGTCGGTGACGTCGATGCCGTTGACGCGGATCTCTCTCAGGGTCCACTCGGCCGGCGCGCGCAGCAGCTGCAGCCGCCGCGGTCCGTTGACGCCGGCGATCGAGAAGCTCCAGTCGTCACGAACGTCGGCGCTCGCCGGGCTCGTCGTCGATTGCTCCGAATCGATGGGCACCGGAGTGATCTCGATCGCGGCCGGCCGCGGCGCCCTGGCGCCGAGAAACGAGTCGAACGTCACACGGCCCGCGATCGAGGAGCCGGCCGACGTCTGCAGCACCAGGTCGGTGATGTCCACGCCGTTCACCGATACCGGCATCGCACCGAACTCGCCTTCGGTCGACGAGCCACGCCGGCCGCGATCGACCTGAATGATGTATTGCCCTGGCGTCACGTTCGGGAACTCGAACTTGCCGCCGGGCATCAGCCGCGCACCGACGGCCACGCTGGTCACCGTCCCAGACCGCTGGCTCGGCAGCAACCGCACGCTTCCCTGGGTCGAGGGTGTGCCAGCGGCGTCGAGCAGCGTGCCGGCGATCAGCGCCGTCCTCTCGCGCGACAGCGAGAAGTCGATGCCGGCGACCTCCTGCGACAGCGCAACCGAGACGTATTGGGCTGCGCCGGCATTGGGCGTTCCCGGAAAGTAGGCGCGTGTGTAGCCCGGCAGGTCTGCCGTCTGAACGCTGCCAACGATCGCGCTGACGATGTACTGGCCTGGTGGCACGCCATAGATCCGGAACCGTCCGAGATCGTCGGTGGGGCTTGATGAGCCGCCGGCACCGACGAGACGCCGCCGGCCGCCTTGATAGCGCACCTGGAGCAACTGCACGCTCGCGCCCTGGAGCGGATCACCCAGCTCGTCGAACACATGCCCGGTCATCGCGCCCCATCGCGCCAGCGTGATGTCGACTCGCTCACGTGTTTGGCCGTCGGCGAGATCGACCACCACGCCGGAGTTGAGACCGGCCACCGCGACAACGGAAACGTCCCCTGGCGTGGCATAACCCACCTTGGCCGCGCCAACCCGGAACACTCCCGCCGAGAGCTCGCCGAATTCGAATCGGCCATCGTCGTCGGCCACCGAGCTCAACTGAACGAAGTCCCGCGCGACTACGGTGGTGCCGGCAGGAAGGGCGGGCGGGCGGCCCATCAGCCGCACCTGCGCGTGGGGGATGGCTCTCAGGTCCGTGGTCACCACGCGGCCTCGGATGACGCCGGTGTTCAGGGCCGCCGGAGCCACCGGTTGCTGCAGCGGCGAGACCAGCGTCATCAGTCCGATCGACCGGCCGCCCGGGACGACGATGTCGGTTCCTGGCCTGTCGTCGCCGGGTTGAAGATGAAGCAGTTCAGCGTCGGCTGGCGCGCTGCGGCCTGGATAGTAGGTCTTGTTGGTCGACGGCATCATCGCGGTCACGCCTCCGCCGATGCCACGAGGGACCGCGTCGCCCAACGTCACCACGGCCAGATAAAACGCGCCTGCCTGAAGACTTCCCAGACGGTATTCACCCCTGTCGTCCGTGGTGGTCGCCGCCTCGCCGGAGGACCCGCCGGACGAGGTTGACGGCTTCTCCACGAAGACGCGGACGCCCATGATGGGATCGCCGAACTCGTCGACGATCCGGCCGGAGAGGGCGGCGCCGCGCGACAGACGAACCTCGATCGACTGGTCGGCCGCCGATGTCACCTCACGGCGGCTGTAGCCCGACTTGTTGGCGACGACCGTCACGCGCGTCGACGGCGCGGGGAGCGTGAAGCGACCTTCGTGGTCGGTCAAGACCACCGCCGCTGCCGGGCCCGACGTCACCAGGGTGACGCGGGCGTTGACGATCGGGTCGCCGGTATCGTCCGCGATCACTCGGCCGCCGATCGATCGAACCTGGGAGACTTGCGCGGCACTCTCGCGAGCCGGCTGCGCTCGGGCCGTCAGCGCGATGGCGCTGAGAATCACGGTGGCCAGGGACACACGCAAGCGCATAGTCGTCAGCCGTCAGTCGTTTCAACTGATAGACGAACAAGCGGCCATGCAGGCCGGGTCGCGCGTCCTAGAATCCGCTGACGTACGGCAACCGGGCCGCGACGGCGCGGACCGCGTCGAACCGGTCGAGCAGCATCGCCGTCGGGTTCCACTGCCCAGACAGAAAGCTGTCGCGCAACGCCGCCGGCAGCGTCGCGTTCAAGCGCACCGGGCCGGCCGTGATCGCCCCGGTCGCCACATCGGCGGCGATCGCGACCTCAGGGGTCTGCTCAACGAGCGTCTGCAGGCGTTCGATCTCATCGTGGCTGGCGACGAAGCACGGCATGCCGAGCATGGCGGCGTTGCCCTGAAAGATCTCCGAGAACGACTCGCCAATCAGCGCTCGGTATCCGGCGCGAACGAGCCCCTGCGGCGCATGCTCGCGCGACGACCCGCAGCCGAAATTCGTGTTGACGACCAGCATCGACGCGGCGCGGTAGCGCGGATCGTTGAACGGATGCGCCGGATTGTCCTTGCGGTCGTCCTCGAAGAGATGCCGTTCGAGCCCTTCGAAGGAGACGGCGACGAGAAAGCGCGCCGGCATGATCCGGTCGGTGTCGATGTCGTGGCCCCTGAGCGGCAGGCCAGGGCCGTCGATGCGGCTGATGGCCCTGGTGGCGGGGCCGGGGGCTGGCGGCGTGGGGCTCACGCGGGAACTCCTTCCAGCATCTCGCGCACATCGACGACCTCGCCGGCGATGGCGGCGGCGGCGACCATCGCCGGGCTCATCAGCAGCGTGCGGCCGGTCGGGCTGCCCTGACGCCCCTTGAAATTGCGGTTCGAGGAAGACGCGGACACCTGATTGCCCTCGAGCTTGTCCGGGTTCATCCCGAGGCACATCGAGCAACCGGCTCCTCGCCACTCGAAGCCGGTGGCCTTGAAGATCTCGTGCAGCCCCCGCGCCTCGGCGGCGCGGCTCACCGCCCGCGATCCCGGAACGATCAACGCCTTCACGTGCTTCGCCACGTGGTGCCCCTTGACGATGCGCGCGGCCTCTTCGAGATCGGAGAGGCGGCCGTTGGTGCACGAGCCGATGAACGCGACGTCGATGCGGGTGCCCTGCACGCGCGAGCCCGGCCGGAAGCCCATGAAGGCGAGCGCCTCGTCGTCCGCCTCGGCGTCGATCGGCTCCGACACCGCGACCGACTGGCCGGGGTTGATGCCCCAGGTCACCGTCGGCTCGATCGACGCCGCGTCGAAGACGACGCGATCGTCGTAGGCTGCGTCGCGGTCGGAGGCCATCTGGCGCCACCAGGCGACGGCGTGCTCGAAGGCGTCGCCCTCGCGGGGCGCGAACGGCCGGCCGCGGAGAAACTCGTAGGTGGTTTCGTCGGGGTTCACGTAGCCGATGCGCGCGCCGCCCTCGATCGACATGTTGCAGATCGTCATCCTCTCGTCGATGGTCATCGCTTCGAGGGTCGCACCGCCGTATTCGTAGGCGAAGCCGACGCCGCCCTGGACGCCGAGGCGGCGGATGACGGTGAGAATCAGGTCCTTGGCGAAGACGCCGCGACCCAGTGTGCCGCCAATCTCGATACGGCGCACCTTCAGCGGGTCGAGCGCCAGGCACTGCGACGCCAGCACGTCGCGCACCTGCGAGGTGCCGATGCCGAACGCAATCGCGCCGAGAGCGCCGTGAGTGGATGTGTGGCTGTCGCCGCAGGCGATCGTCATCCCCGGCTGCGTCAGCCCCAGCTCGGGACCGATGACGTGGACGATGCCCTGGTTGTCGTCGCCGGGCGCCCAGAGATGGATGCCGGTGTCACGGCAGTTGCGCTCCAGCGATCCCATCATCTCCTCGGCCATCAGGTCGAGAAACGGCCGCTTCTGCGAGCTCGTCGGCACGATGTGATCGGCGGTCGCAAAGGTGAGGCTGGGAAACGCCACCTTCCAGCCGTGCTGGCGCAGCATGTCGAACGCCTGGGGCGACGTCACCTCATGGACAAGGTGCAGGCCCACGAACAATTGGGTTTGTCCGCTTGGCAGCACGCGGACCGCGTGCGCGTCCCAGACTTTTTGAAACAGTGTGGCAGCCATGTGACAGTACTATCCCGACTATCCCGAAGGTTTTCGCGCCGATCAGCCGATAGAATACACGGATGGGACGATTTCGTGCCCGCACCGTTTGCGCGACCATCGTTGTCGCCGGCGGCCTGGTGATGA
>DATASG010000159.1:0-2311 GCA_036269295.1 Vicinamibacterales bacterium
CCCCGTCGGCACCTCGCTGATGGCGTGCTCGTGACGATATGACCGTCCCGTCTCTCGAAACGCCTCGGCTGCTGCTCAGGCCGCTGGAGCTTGCCGATGCCGACGAGACCCAGATCGTGTGTCCCCACTGGGACGTCGTGAAGCACCTGAACAACCGGATCCCATGGCCCTACCCGCCCGCCGGCGAAGATTTGGGAGATCACCGCGGAGGAATGGGCGAGGCGACGCAGGTAATGCCGGCGCCTCAGGCGACCGGCGATTCCGCGAGCAGGCCGAAGGTCGGGTTCTGCTTCTCGAAGTACTGCACTTCCCATTCGTTGGCAAATAACAGCACCCGACGCTGCTGGCGGTCGATCGCCGCCGTCGTCGCGCCGCCGAGCAGCGGCAGCGGCTTCGCCGGATCCGCGATCCAGCGCGCCGCCGTGAAGGTCGACGGATCGATGGCGATCTCGACGCCGTACTCGGTTCGCAGCCGGCTGATGATGACGTCGAACTGCAGCGCCCCGACCACGCCGACGATCGGCTCGCGGCGGCCGCTCTCGACGTAGAACACCTGCATCAGCCCTTCCTCCTCCAGCTGCTTCAGTCCTTCGTCGAACTGCTTGTAGCGGGTGTCCTGCAGGCGCAGGCGGCCGAAGTGTTCCGCCGGAAAGCGCGGGATGTCGAGGAACTTCAGCGCCGCGCCGGTGTGCACCGTGTCGCCGATCGCGAACTGGCCGGGGTTGACCAGGCCGATGATGTCGCCCGCGTAGGCCTCGGAGATCGTTTCGCGGTCGCGTCCGAAAAAGCGGTAGGCGCGGGTCGCGCGGATCAGTTTGCCGGCACGGCTGTTAAACACCGGCATGTCCTTGGTGAAACGTCCGGAGCAGACGCGCACGAACGCGACCCGATCGCGATGGCGCGGATCCATGTTTGCCTGGATCTTGAAGACGAAGCCGGTGAAGCGCTCGTCGGTCGGTGCCACGATGCCGGTGTCGCTGGTGCGCGGCTGCGGGTGCGGCGCCAGCTCGACCAGTGTCCGCAGAAACGGCTCGAGCCCGAAGTTGGTCATCGCGCTGCCGAAGAACACCGGGGTCTGACGGCCGGCCAGGTAGTCGCCGATCTCGAACGCGGTGCCCGCGGTGCGGATGACGTCGAGCGACTCGCGGAAATGCGCGTAGGTGTTGTCGCCGATCAGCTCGCGCGCGTCAGGATCGTCGAGGTCGGAGACGTCGACCGGCGCGCGGTACTGTCCCTGCATCTCGCGCTCGTAGAGCAGCAGGTGTTGGCGCTGCAGATCGTAGACGCCGCGGAAATGCTCGGCGTTGCCCACCGGCCAGTTCACCGGCGCCGCCGAGATCCCCAGCGTACGCTCGATGTCGTCGAGCAACTCGAGCGGATCGCGCGCCGGACGGTCGAACTTGTTGACGAAAGTGAGAATCGGCAGGCGGTGGCGGCGGCAGACCTCGAACAGCTTTCGTGTCTGGCCCTCGACGCCGTTGGCCGCGTCGATCACCATCACCACGCTGTCGGCGGCGATCAGCGCCCGGTAGGTGTCCTCGCTGAAGTCCTTGTGGCCCGGCGTGTCGAGCAGCGCCATCCGCCGCCCTTCGAGCTCGAACTCGAGCGCCGCCGCGGTAATCGAGATGCCGCGCTCCTGCTCGAGTGCCATCCAGTCGGAGGTCGCGTGCTTCCGCGCCTTGCGCCCGCGCACCGCTCCGGCCAGCTCGATCGCACCGGCGTACAGCAGCAGCTTTTCCGTCAGCGTCGTCTTGCCGGCGTCGGGGTGCGAGATGATTGCGAACGTGCGCCGCCGGGCGACCTCCCGCTCGAGCTCGGTCTGCAGCGACGCGTCTGACTCGATGTGCACGCTCTTAGTGTAGCGCGGGCACGCGGGCGCCGGACGGCCTGCGCCGGCGTTGCCGCCACGGCCGCAGCACGGTATAGACGGGAATCGCCGTCATGCTGGCGCGCGCCACGACCAGCTGCCGCTTCACCAGGCGCCCGAGCGCGTCCTGCACCGCGCGCGGAGACCAGGCTCGTGCTCTTCACCGCGCCGGGCCAGGAGTCGATGATCGGCGGCTTCATGAACGTCACCTTCATGGCGGACGACGTTGAGGCGACGGCCTGGGGCACCGCTGCAATCTTCAAGGACGGCGACGGCGACCAGTTCGTGCTGTCGACTCCATGACCGTGGCCGTCCACGCGCCGACGTCGGACTAGCGGAGGTTCTTGTTGAAGAAGTCCATGTAGCGCTGGGTCGCCAGCTTCGCCGCCTTCTCGTCGTAGCGAGGCGTGGTGTCGTTGTGGAAACCGTGCTGTGCGCCGTCGT
>DATASG010000160.1:0-6508 GCA_036269295.1 Vicinamibacterales bacterium
CCGATCACCACGCGGTCATCGAATCCTCGAACAGCGCGCTCAGCTCGTCGTGTCCCGCCGGACGCGGCGACAGCTTCGTCACCCGATGCTGCGGCAGCGTGCCTTCCACCAGAGCCGGAATGTCGGAAGACGAATAGCCGATTGCCTTCAGGCCGTTGGGCATCTGCAGCCGCTGCATGAACCAGGTGATCCGATCCGCGAGGATCTTGCCGGCGTCCCCCGCCTTCGCACCCGAGACGTTGGCGCCGAGCGCTTCCGCCGCCTGGAGATGGCGCGCGGGATTCGATCGCCCCGTGAACAGGAATACCGCGGGCGCATTCAGGATCACGGACATGCCATGGGGCACGATCGCGTGATCGGTGACGTAGCCGGGCGCGCGATAGCTCTTCACGTTGCCCGACACCGGATACGACATGCCGTGCGGCAGGTGAACGCCGGCGTTGCCAAACCCTACGCCCGCGTAGGATGCGGCCAGCAGCATGTTCGCCCGCGCCTCTTCGTCAGAGGTGTCGTCGAACGCACGCACCAGGTACTGGTTCACCATCCGCAGCGCCTGCAGCGACCAGATGTCGCTGATCGGGTTCGAACCCTGGTAGGCCGGCCGCATCGCCGGGCGTTCCGGCATCGGCCGGTCGGTGTACGGCATCGCCGTGAACGACTCGATCGCGTGGCTGAGGATGTCGAGCCCGGTCGACGCCGCAACCTGAGGCGGCATCGTCCGGGTGTTGTCCGGATCGAGATAGCCGAGCGTCGGTTTGAGCCAGCGGTTGGCGATGCCGGTCTTGGCCTTGAGCGTCTTGTAGTCGAAGATCGTCACGCCCGTCGTCTCGCTCCCCGTCCCGGCGGTCGTCGGGATCGCCAGCAGCGGCTTCAGCCGCCCCGGAACCGGCAGCCCCTTGCCGATCGGCGGGTTCACGTAGTCGAGAAAGTCGGTGGGCGGGTAGGTCGTGTACAGATTGACCGCCTTCGCCGTGTCGATCACCGAACCGCCGCCGACCGCGACGAACGCGTCGAACGGTCGCTGCTTGGCGAAGGCGATCGCGTCGAGGAATGACTCGTCGCTCGGCTCGACACGCACGCGATCGTAGACCGCATACGGAACCTTGCTCTGCTCGAGCGATTCGAGCACCGCCCGCACCGGCGGCAGCGTCGCCAGCAACGGATCGGTCACGACCATGACGAGGCGCGCGCCCATCTCCGCCAGGTCCATGCCGACCTCCCGCGTCACGCCGACGCCGAAGCGCACGCTGGATACCGCCATCTCGAACGCGATCTCTTTGGTCATATGGTCTTTTCGCCAGTAATCAGACGCACGCGGCGCTGGAGCGAGAAGTAGGCCCACGCCCACTCGGTCATCACCACGAAGCGGTTGCGGAAGCCGATCAGCCAGAAGATGTGCAGGAAGATCCAGAAGATCCAGGCCAGAAAGCCCGAGATCTTCAGACCGAAGATATCGCCCACGGCGGCGCCACGGCCGATCGTCGCCATGATGCCGTAATCCCTGTAGCGGAAGGGCTCGAGTGGCTGCCCCGCCACGGCGCGAAGGATGTTCAACCCTGCGCGCGTCCCTTGCTGCATCGCGACCTGTGCGACCCCCGCCAGCGGTTTGCCGTCCTGCACGAACACGCACAGGTCGCCAACGACGAAGACGTTGGGAAACGCGGTGAGCGCCAGCGTGGTCTCCGGCGTCACCCGGCCGGCACGATCGAGCGGCACGCCCAGCGACTGCGCTATCGGTGATGCGGCGACGCCGGCCGCCCACAACACCGTGCCGGCGGAGATGCGTTCGCCACCGATGGTCACGCCGTCGTCGTCGACCCCGGTGACGACGGATCCGGTGCGGACCTCGACGCCAAGTTTTTCGAGCGAGCGCCGCGCCGCCTCGCGCAGCGGCGCGGCGAACGGCGCCAGCACGAACGGACCCCCCTCGAGCAGCACGATCCGCGCCGACTCCGGATGGATGCGCCGGAAGTCCTTGCGCAGCGACTGCCGCGCGATCTCCGCGAGCGCGCCAGCCAGTTCGACGCCGGTGGGTCCCGCTCCGACAATCACGAAGGTCAGCAGACGTCGCTGCTTCTCGGCGTCGGCTTCGCGCTCGGCCCCTTCGAACGCCAGCAGTACCCGGCGCCGCATCTCGAGCGCATCATCCAGGGTCTTCAACCCGGGCGCGCGCGTCGCCCATTCCGGATGGCCGAAGTAGGCGTGCGCGGCGCCCGCCGCCAGCACGAGGTAATCGTACGGGATCGGGTCGCCGTCGTCGATCAGCACCTGGCGCGCGGCCGGATCGATCGCCCGCACGTTGGCGAGCAAGACCTCGAGGTTCTTCTGATGGCGCAGGATCCAGCGAATCGGCGACGCGACGTCGCCCGGAGACAGCGACGCCGTCGCCACCTGATACAGCAACGGCTGAAAGAGGTGGTAGTTGTGGCGATCGAGCAGCGTGACGCCGACCGCGGCGCCCGCGAGCGCGCGTGCGGTGTTCAGCCCACCGAATCCGCCGCCGACGATCACGACTCGAGGAGGGTTCGCCATTCTTGGTGACCGTTCGAGATGCTATCGTATCGGTATGACGCTACCGCGCAAACCGGGCCGCGAGCTCGGCGGCACCACGACGGTCGTTGACACCGCGTGTCCGCTCGACTGTCCCGACGCCTGCAGCCTGGCCGTGACCGTGAACGCTGGCAAGATCGTCACCATCGACGGATCGCGCAGGAACCCGATCACCGACGGCTACATCTGCGCCAAGGTACGGAAATTCGGTGAGCGCGTCTATGGACCCGATCGTCTGCTCTACCCCGCCGTCCGCAGCGGGCGCAAAGGCTCGGGCCAGTTCACCCGCGTCACCTGGGACGAGGCGATCGAGCTGGTCGCCTCGCGCTTCGAAATGGCCAAGGCCACCGCCGGCGCCGAGTCGATCCTCCCCTATTCCTACGGCGGCTCGAACGGCATGCTCACGCAGGACAACATCGACGCGCAGCTGTGGCGGCGCTTCGGCACCTCGCGCCTGGCGCGCACGCTCTGCGCCGCGCCAACCGGCGCCGCCAACCTGGCGCTGTACGGCAAGATGGCGTCGGTCACCTACCAGGATTATCCCGAGGCGAAGCTGATCATCCTCTGGGGCGTGAACCCGTCGGCATCGGGTATTCACATCATTCCGTTCGTCCGCGAAGCCCGGAAGCGCGGCGCCAAGCTGATCGTGATCGACCCGCGCACGACCACCCTGGCGCGGAGCGCCGACATCCATCTCGCCGTCAAGACCGGCACCGACGTCGTCGTCGCGCTGGCGATCCATCGCTACCTGTTTGCGAACGGTCATACCGACGAGGCGTTCCTGGATCGGCACGCCACCGGGCGGGCCGAGCTCGAGGCGCGCGCCGAACCGTGGACCTTCGAGCGTGCGGCGGAGATGTCCGGTGTCGACCCTGCCGCCCTCGAAGCGGTCGCGACCCTGTACGCCGAGAGCTCACCGGCGTTGATTCGATGTGGTTGGGGATTGGAAAGGAATCGCAACGGCGGCAACGCGGCGATGTCGGTCCTGGCGCTGCCTGCCGTGGGTGGGAAGTTCGGCGTCCGCGGCGGCGGCTATTCGATGAGCAATTCGGCGTCGTGGAACATCGAGCGCACCTGGATCGACGCGCCCGAGCCGAAGACGCGCCTCGTCAATATGAACCACCTTGGCCGCGCGCTGACCGAGTACGACGACCCACCGGTGAAGGTGCTGTTCGTCTACAACTGCAACCCGGCCGCGACCGTGCCCGATCAGGGGCGCGTCATCAAGGGGCTCGAGCGTGAGGATCTCTTCACCGTCGTCTTCGAGCAGGTCATGACTGACACGGCGCTCTATGCCGATCTGCTGCTGCCGAACACGACGTTCCTTGAAGGCTACGACTTCGCCAGGGGATACGGTCCCATCAGTCTCGACCTCGGACGGCCGGTCATCGACGCGGTCGGCGAGTCGCGCCCGAACGCTGACGTGTTCGGGGCCCTCTGCGCGCGGCTTGGTCTGCTGAAGCAAGACGAGCCGTCAGGTGAGCTCGACCTGATGCTGACCGTGCTCGACGATCTGCCCGCTTCGATCGGTGCCGATCTTCGCGACGGCGCTATGCCAATCGCGCCCTGCGGGCCGGCTCCGGTGCAGTTCGTCGATGTCTTCCCGAACACGCCAGACAAGAAGGTCAATCTATTTCCGGCCGCGCTCGATCCCTCGACGCCGATCGGGCTCTATCGCTACCAGCCGGACCCTGGAACCGCGCAGTACCCGCTGGCGCTGATCTCGCCGTCGAGCGAGCGCACGATCAGCTCGACGCTTGGCGAGCTGCCTCGCCCCGACGTCAAGTTGCTGATGCATCCCGACGATGCGGGGGCACGCGGGCTCGAGGACAACGACCTGGTGCGGATCTTCAATGACCTGGGTGAAGTGCACTGCCCGTTGACGGTGGAGCCGTCGATCCGCCCGGGCACCGTCAGCCTGCCGAAAGGGATCTGGCGGCGCAGCACGCGGAACAACGCCACCGGTACCGCGCTGGTGCCAGACACCCTGACCGACATCGGCGCCGGCGCCTGCTTCAACGACGCAAGAGTACAGGTGGCATCGCTGGCCAATGCGTAGCCACTATCCTGCTCGGTCGCAAGAACCCTCTTCGAGCGAGCCTGCGCTAATAACTGAAGAAGAACAGCAGATCGGCGCCGCTGCCCTGCGCGCGCTGGAACAGCTGCTGCTGCGTGCTCGAGCCCTGCAGGACGTTGGTGCGAAGACGCAGCCACCGGGTGAGCTCGTACTCGAGTATGAAGTTGGTCTGGCTCTCGCCGCCGATCGCCTGCTCCACTTTCACGTACAGGTTCTGTCCCAGCTGCTGGCCGACCGTCAGCGAGGCGGCGGCGCCATTGTCCGGCGAGGTGCTGATCGCGAACGTGTCGAGCCCGAGGGCGTTGCCGACCGACGAGGCGAGCTCGCCGGCGAGCGCGCCGGTCGCGATCTGCTGCGCGCGCTGCGCCAGCGACACCTGCTGCCCTGTGCCGAGGGAATTGATCGGCTGGTTGAAGACGATCAGCGACAGGATGTCGGCCTGCTCGAGCGGTGGCGTGCTGGAGAGCACGATGTCGGGCTGCCTCATCGTGCCGCGCACGCCGACGCGCGCCTCGACGCCTTGAATCATCCGGCTGGTACGGAGGTCGAGAATCGGATTCAGATCGTTGAGCGGGTCGCCCGCGAACCGGACGGTACCGTCGCGCAGGATGTCGAACCGGCGCCCCTGGAAGTCGTAGGTCCCCCGGATCGTGTTGACGAGCCCGACCAGCACCACTTGTTGACCTGCGGCCTTGGTCGCGCGCAGATTGCCACCCAGTGTGACGTTGAGCGCGCCCAGGCTTACCGGCGCACCCGGTGTCCGCAGCTCGCTCGCCTTGACCACGAGGTCGTCAGGGACGGTCACCCGGACGTCCATGGTGAGTGCATCGATCGGGGTCGGTGAGGCGGGCGCCGCGGCGGCGTTCGCTTTCGCGAGCGCGGCCGCAGCAGCGGCGGTTCCGAGCAGCTTCCGTCGAGAGAGAGTCATGCTTGCTCCAGGGAAGCGATATCGCGTCCGGTGATACCGAGGAGATAGAGAATGGCGTCCAATCCCATTGCGCTGATCGCGGTATGCGCAGCCTCGCGCAATTTCGGCTTGGCGTGAAAAGCGATGCCGTGTCCCGCTTTCTGCAGCATGAGCAGGTCGTTGGCGCCGTCGCCGATGGCGATCACCTGGTCGAGCGGCACGCCCTCGCTGATCGCAAACGTCTCCAGGATTTCCGCCTTGCGCTGTGCATTGACGATGGGGCCCAGCACGCGGCCGGTGAGCTTTCCATCGGCGATCTCCAGCACGTTGCTCCAGGCATGATCGATGCCCAGCCGCTTCTGCAGCGCCTCCGCCGCGACCGAGAAGCCGCCCGAGATCACCGCCGTCCGGTAACCCAGCCGCTTCAGCACGCGCAGGAGCGTCTCCGCCCCCTCGGTGAGCGGCAGGTTTTGTGCCAGCTGGTACAAAACGTTCGCGTCCAGGCCCGCGAGCAGCGCCACGCGCTCGCGCAGGCTCTGGTCGTAATCCATTTCGCCCTGCATCGCGCGCCGGGTAATGGCCGCCACCTGCTCGCCCACGCCGTGCGCGCGAGCCAGCTCGTCGATGACCTCGATGCGGATGAGGGTGGAATCCATGTCCATCACCACGAGCCGCTTGCTGCGGCGGAGCAGCGTCTCGCGCTGCAGGGCGCAATCGAACGCCCCCTGCCCCGCGGCGGCGAGGAGCGCACGCTTCAGCGCCGCCTCGTCCGCGCCGGCTGCGAGCTCGATGGCGAACTCCACGCACGCGAGCCCGCCCTCGCTCAGGCGATGGATGTGCTCGATGTTCGCGCCGTGCGCCGCCAGCACCTCGGCGACGGCCTGCAGCGCCGCGGGTCCCAGCGTCCGCGCGATCAGCGTCAGCGCGTAGCGCTCGTGGGAGACCTTCGCGCCCCCGTCGAGCGTGCGCTGATC
>DATASG010000161.1:0-3474 GCA_036269295.1 Vicinamibacterales bacterium
CAAGGTCTCGAGCGAGCAGGAGCAGGCGCTCAAGGAGTACGGCTTCAACCTCGGCATGGCGTTTCAGCTGGTGGACGACCTGCTCGACTTCACCGGCGATACCGCCACGGTGGGGAAGCCGATGGCCAGCGACCTGCGTGAAGGCAAGGTCACGCTGCCGCTGATCCATCTTCAGGAGCACGCCAACGGCGGACCCGGGCCTCAGATCGTTCGCGACGTCATCGCGGCGCGCAACGCGACGCCGGAGCAGTGGCACGAGCTGCTGCGCTGCCTGAAGGAACACGCCTCGATCGACTACGCCTACCGACGCGCCGTCGACTTTGCCGAGAAGGCGAAGAAGCCGCTGTACCTGTTTCCGCCCAGCTCGGAGCGCGACGCGCTCCTGGCGCTGCCGGACTACGTACTGTCACGGGACAGGTAGAGATGCTGATTGCTAATTGCAAAATGCTAATTCCATTCAGCAATTAGCATTTAGCAATTTGCATTGCATGTCTGACCTCCCGTCGCGTCTCACCGAGCTGCGCAACGCCATCCGGCATCACGAAGAGCGCTATTACATCCACAACGACCCGCAGATCTCCGACGAGGAGTTCGATCGGCTGCTGCACCAGCTCGAGAGACTCGAGGCGGAGCATCCCGATCTCGTGACCCCGGACTCGCCGACCCAGCGTGTCGGCGGCCGCACGGTCGAAGGCTTCGAGACGGTCCAGCACGTCACCGCGATGCTCAGCCTCGACAACGCCTACAACGAGGAAGAGTTGCGCGCCTTCGACGAGCGCGTCCGTCGAGGTGTTGCGCCCGTCGCCTACGTCGCCGAGCTGAAAATCGACGGCCTGAGCATCGCCCTCAGCTACGAGGACGGCCGGCTGGTGCGCGGCGCCACGCGCGGCGACGGCTCGCGCGGCGAGGATGTCACCCCGAACGTGCGCACCATTCGCGCGATTCCGCTGTCGCTGAGGAACGGCCCCGCCGGCCGGATCGAGATCCGCGGCGAGGTCTACCTGCCGCGCGCGTCATTCGAGCGGCTCAACCGCGAGATGGAAAACGCGGGCGAGCCGCTGTTCGCGAACGCCCGCAATACCGCTGCCGGCACGATGCGGAATCTCGATCCGTCGCTGGTGTCGAAGCGCCAGATGGGCGCATTCGTCTACCAGCTCGTTGACGCGGGTGTGGTGCCGGCCTCGAGGCCTGCCGACCCCGGCCGCCGCGAAGGGCTGCACTACAAGACCCACTCCGAAACGCTGACCGCGCTCGCGTCGTGGGGGCTGCCGGTGGAATCGCACTGGCGGCGCTGCGCGACCATCGACGAGGTCGTCGCCTTTTGCGCGGAATGGGGCGACAAGCGGCAAGCGCTCGAGTTCGACACCGACGGCGTCGTGATCAAGGTCGACGATCTGGCGCTTCGTGAGACGCTCGGCGCCACGGCCAAGTTCCCTCGCTGGGCCACGGCGTTCAAGTTCCCGGCGCAGCAGGCGACGACGACGCTCGAGGCGATTGAGGTGAATGTCGGGCGCACGGGGGCGGTGACGCCGTACGCGGTGCTCGAGCCGGTCAAGCTCGCCGGCAGCACGATCTCGATGGCGACGCTGCACAACGCCGAGGATGTCGCGCGCAAGGACGTTCGCCCCGGGGACCGCGTGCTGATCGAGAAAGGCGGCGACGTCATCCCCAAGGTCGTGAAGGCGATCCTGCCGCATCCCGACGGCGTGCCGCGCCGCGATCCGTGGCAGATGCCGTCGCGCTGCCCGGAGTGCCAGAGCGTCCTGCAGCGAGACGACGAAGCCGTGGTCTGGCGCTGCGAGAACCCGTCGTGCCCCGCGCGTCTTCGCCGCAGCCTCGAGCATTTCGCGTCTCGCACGGCGATGAACGTCGAAGGGCTCGGGGAGTCGCTGGTCGACCAGCTGATCGAGCAGGGGCTGGTGCACGACTACGCCGACCTCTATCACCTGACCGCCGAGCAGCTGGAGACGCTGGTCGTCGCTCCCAAGGAGCCCAGGTCCGAACGCGCGGTGGCGCGCAAGCTCGGAAAGGTCGGCCGCAACGTCGTCGCACAGCTGGAGCGCAGCAAGACGAATGACTTGTCGCGCCTGATCTACGCGCTCGGCATCCGCCACGTCGGCGAGAAAGCCGCGGCGACGCTGGCGCGGCACTTTCGTTCGATGGAGCGGTTGATGAGCGAGCCGCCCGAAGCGCTGCAGTCGGTGGCGGAGATCGGGCCCGTCGTTGCCGCGTCGGTGCGGGCGTTCGCCGAGGAGCCGCGAAACCAGGAGCTGGTGAGGCGGCTGAAGGCCGCCGGCGTGAACATGGCAAGCCAGGCGCCGGAGCCAAGCGATCAGCCAGGGCCGCTGTCCGGCAAGACCTACGTCCTCACCGGCACGCTGACGACGATGACCCGTGAAGACGCGACCGCGGCGCTCGAACGGCTCGGCGCGAAGGTCTCCGGATCGGTCAGCAAGAAGACGACCGCGGTCGTGTTCGGGGCGGAGGCGGGCGGCAAACTGGAGAAGGCGGAGAAGCTTGGCGTCGAGCGGATGGACGAGGCCCAGTTTTTGGCGTTCTTGAGCGCTTATAATTGATCCACCCATGTCGCGGCGTTTCACGCTCGTCACCGTCACGCTGACTGCGGTCGTCGCCTTCCTGGTTGGTGCGATCCTCGCCGGCGGCGTCGCCCGCTCGGCGGTCTCGGCCGGCGCGCCCGCCCGGCCGGCCGAGGGACGCGCGCCCGCGGCTCACCGCAGCGGCGAGACCGGGATGGCGTCGGTGGTGAACTTCGCCGACGTCGTCGAACGGCTCAACCCGGCGGTGGTGAACATCGACACCACGACACGCGGAGACGGGACCCGGAGACGCCGCAGCGGCGCGCGGCCGGCCGAGCCGCCGGATCAATTCGACGGCCCGTTCGACTTCGGGACGCCGCGCGACCGGGATACGCCGCGCCGCGGGGCCGGCACCGGCTTCATCATCGACGCCGACGGCAGCATCCTGACGAATCACCACGTCGTCGATCGGGCGGAGCGGATCACGGTGAAGCTGTCCGACGGCCGGACGCTGCGGGCGCGGCTGATCGGATCGGACCCCGACACGGACATCGCGCTGATCAAGGTGGACGGCCAGGGCGGGCTGCCGGTGGCGCCGCTCGGCGACTCATCGGCGCTGCGGATGGGCGAGTGGGTGTGCGCAATCGGCAACCCGCTCGGCTACGAGCACACGGTGACGGTCGGCGTCGTCAGCTTTCTCGGGCGGAAGCTGTTCGACATGAGCCTCGACAACTACATCCAGACGGACGCGGCGATCAACTTCGGCAACAGCGGCGGACCGCTGATCAACTCGCGTGGCGAAGTGATCGGGATCAACGCCGCGATCAGCTCGCGGGCGAGCAGCATCGGCTTCGCGGTCCCGATCAACGGCGCCAGCGCGGTGCTGCCGCAGCTGCGGCAATACGGGCGGGTCAGCCGCGGCTACATGGGCGTCGGT
>DATASG010000162.1:0-3831 GCA_036269295.1 Vicinamibacterales bacterium
TCGGCGTTGCGCGCGTCGGTGTTGCTGACCAGGGTCATCGCATCGCGGAACGCTTCGAGGGTGCTGAACGGGTTATCGGGCACCAGCGTGAAGTCGCGTCCGGTCTTCTCCGGCGCGAACAGGAACTTGGACGCGCCCAGGCTGTTGCAGCCCGCGAGGCCGTGCACCTCTTCGATGCAGATCAGCCGCGTCTTGTCGGTGGTCGCCGCCACCGCGGTGCTGCGCCCGGCCGGCAGCATCGCGTCGAGAAAGGGCAACGCCACGGTCGCACCCACACCGCGCAGGAAGGCCCGGCGGGGAAACTGCTTCTGAGTGAGGTAATTCACGTCGGCTCCCTCTTAGTCTTAGTGCTTAATTCTTGATTCCAGATTCCTGATCCGAAATTCACTGAGTCGGATTCGGATCCGACCGACGCATCTGAAACGCATCGCTCTTGATCACGCCGAGGATGAACGAGGACATCTTGTAGTCATTGGCCGCCGCCGTCCTGGCGATCGCCCGAATGGCCGGCTGATCGAAATACTCCACGCGGCGTCCGATTGCGTAGGCCATCAGGTTTTCGGCGAAGGTGCGAACCAGCGGCACCGGCCGCTTCAGCAGCGCCGCGGTCAGCTCCGACGGCTTGGTCACTGCCGTGCCGTCGTAGAAATCGCCGCGGGTGTCGAGCGGCATCCCGTTCTCGCGCTCGCGCCACTTGCCGGTGACGTCGAAGTTGTCGAGCGCCAGACCAATCGGGTCCATGAAACGGTGGCAGGAGCTGCACGCCGGGTTCGCCCGGTGCATCTCCATCCGCGCTCTCGTCGTCAGCATCTTGCCGTTCTTCGCGTCGGCGGTGTCCTCGAACGCCGGCACGTCGGGCGGCGGCGGCGGCGGCGCCGATCCCATCAGCACCTCCATCACCCACTTGCCGCGAAGCACCGCCGACGTGCGGTTGGCGAGCGATGTCTGCACCAGGATGCTGCCCTGGCCGAGCACGCCCCGGCGCGTGTCGTCGGGATACAAGACGCGGCGGAACTCCTCGCCCGAGACGCCGGGGAAGCCGTAGTGGCGCGCCAGGCGATCGTTCACGTAGGTGTAGTTCGCGCGATACAGATCGAGCACGCTGCGGTCCTCGCGGACGAGGCTGTTGAAGAACAGCTCGGTCTCCCTGCGCATCGCCGCGGCGAGGTTGTCGTCGAAGTTCGGGTAGTTGTTCGGATCTGGATGGACCTTGTCGATGTCCTGCAGGCGCAGCCACTGTCCCGCGAAGCGCGAGCCGAGCGCCTCGGCGCGTGGATCCGCGAGCATGCGGCGCGTCTGCTTGTCCAGCGTCGCCGGCACGGACAGGACGCCCTTGTTCGCCAGCGCGAGCAGTTCCTGATCCGGCGGAGTGCCCCAGAGGAAGAACGACAGGCGCGAGGCGAGGTCGACGTCGGCGACGCGATAGGTACCACCCGGCCTGGCGATCTCGGGCTCCTTCTCCATCCGGAAGATGAAGTACGGACTCGCCAGGATCGCCTCGAGCGCGCTGCGCACGCCCGCTTCGAACCCTCCTGCCTGTCCCGCCGCTGCCCCTCCTGCCCGTCTTGTTCCGCCCGCCCTTCCCGCCCCCTTCTCGTAGAGCGGCATCAGGCGATCCAGTTCACCTGCGGTGATCGGACGCCGGTACGCGTCGCTTGCGAGACGCGAGAGGATCTGCCGCGCGCACGGGACCTCTTCAGCGGCGCTGGTCGGCCGGCAGCTGAAGATCTTTTCGCGGCTCGCCGTCTCTGAAATTCCGGTGATCCGATAGGGTCCTTTGATGATCAGGTCGCGCACATGCGGCAGCGTGGTGATGCCGGGGCCGCCCGATCCGCCGCCGGCGTACGACCAGTCGTGCGGGCGGATCAAGTCTTCGTAAGGCCCCTCCGCCCTGCGCACGAACGCCGCCGCCACCAGATGCTGCCCCGCCTTGACCAGGATCGGCTCGGTGCGCATCGGGACCGCCCCTCGTCCGTCGGCGCCGCCGGCGGGCCCGGTTTCGTACTCGATCAGCGCCACGCGCTCGCCGTCGATCGAGATGTCGATGTCCTCGAACCGGGCGTTCGAGCCAGACACCAGGTCGACTTCGAACACGTACTCCGCGTCGGCCGGGAACACATGCTCGACGACTGAGCCGCCGCGGGTACCGTACGGCGCGCCCTCGACGTGATCCCACGGGTGCTGCGACACGTAGCCCGGGCTGCTGTAGGTCGAGTCGACCGTCGGCGCGTTGCGATCGCCGACCGCCATGCGGCTGATCGCGCTGGCAGCGTTCAGATAAGCCTCGAGCAGCGTCGGCGACAGCGCCTGCGCGTCCGCGATGTTGTCGAAGTTCGCGCTCTTGGTGTCGAGCGGCAGCCAGTTGCCGGCGTCAACGTCGAGTTCGAGGAGCTCGCGCACCGCGCGCGCGTACTCGGGTCGGTTCAGCCGCTGGAACGTGCGGCCGCCGGGATTCGGTTTGATCGCCGCCGCGGCGTCGACGTCCAACTCGAGCGCGGTGATCAGCGCCGCGTAGGTCGCGGCGTCGGGACGCGGCGCGAGCGGTGGCGGCATGAAGCCGGCCTGTAGCTTGCGGATCATCTTCTCTGCCACTTCCGGCGTCTGCGCGGCGTGCGCGACGTCGAACGCGGCAAGCGACAGCCCGCCTGCCTTACCTTTGTCGCTGTGGCATCCGGCGCAGTAGCGGCGAACAACCGGATTGAGATCCTGCGTGTGCGAGGCGACCGGCCTGGCGGCGGCCGTCGGAGCGCGCGGCGGTGTGTGGGCGCTTGACGCCGGCGTCGGCGATGGGGCGGACCGCTGCGCCAGGCTGTTCGTACGCGCCGCGCCGACGAACAGGACGGCGGCAACAAAGAAGGCACACGTACCCCTCGTCATCGGCCGCAGTTTACACCTGAAATAGGCGCTGAGCTACGCTCGCGAGATGGTTACAACGAGAGACAAACGGCACGGATTTTCGTCGCGTCTCAACGTGTTTTCAGCTCTTGGTAGAGTTGGCCGACGAAGCGATCCGCCGTCTGCGGCGTCGCGCCGGTGACCGATCCGTCGAACGCCGCGGTCGGCTTCGCCGCGATGACCTCCTCCTGTGTCTTGTTCTGGCGCACGAGCACCGCGACCTTGTCCCGCACCGCAATCATCATCGCCTTGTGCGCAGCCACCGCCGTCTTGTCGACGACGGCGCCGTGGCCGGGGACGATCTTGGTGTCGGGACGCGCCAGCGCGATAATCGCGTCGAAGCCTGCCAGCATGCCGTTCATCGTCCCGCCGTTCGCGCGATCGATGTTGGGGTAGCCTGTCGATCGATAGAAGTCGCCGGTCATGATCACGTTGGCGTTCGGGAAGTAGACCATGGTGTCGCCATCGGTGTGCGCCGCCGGGACAGGGATCAGGCGGACGTCCTCGCCGTTCACGTGGAAGATCAGCGGCCCATCGTAGGTCACGGTTGGCACCGCGATCGCCGGCGGCACGACTCCTGGCTGGCCGTTGGCCTGGGCCGCGGGCTTCAGCATGCGCGCCCGGAGGTTCTCGCGCGCGAAGATCGTCGCGCCCTGCCTGCCGATGTTCTCGTTGCCGCCGATGTGGTCGGGGTGCACGTGTGTGTTCACCAGATAGCGGATGCGGCCGTCGGAGATCTGCTTGATCGCCGCGACGATCTTGTCGCCGAGCGGCGCGAACTGCGTGTCGACCATGAACACGCCATCCGGGCCCGGCAGCACGCCGATGGTGCCGCCCGACCCTTCGAGGGTGTAGAAGTTGCCGGCCAGCTTGGTCGTCTTGATCTGGACCTGGCTGAAGTCCTGCTGCTGCGCGTACGCGGCGATACCCACATAC